>JANMFP010000546.1:0-7902 GCA_031378135.1 Variovorax sp.
ACGTAGTACTCTGGATTACCTTTACCGTTACCCATACGAACTTCGGCAGGCTTGGTGGAGATCGGCTTATCTGGAAACATACGAATCCAAATACGACCACCACGTTTGACGTGACGCGAAATCGCACGACGTGCGGCTTCAATTTGACGGGCCGTCAAGCGACCGCGTTCAACAGATTTCAGACCGAAATCGCCAAAAGCCACAGACGTGCCACGAGGGGACACGCCGGTATTGCGGCCTTTTTGCTCTTTGCGGTATTTGCGACGAGCGGGTTGTAACATTTTTTAGTTCTCCAGATTAGGCTTGGCCACCGTCTGTGGAGGCAGGCGCGGCCACTTTACGAACGCGCTTAACGGTGGTTTTTACTTCGGGGGCTCCGGCTTCGGCAGGCTTGTCGCTGCCGTCAGCTGGGGCTGTGTTACCGCCAGCGGGACGCGCACCACCACGATTAGCGCCACGTGCTGGTGGACGATCACCGGATGGACGACGGTCGCCGTCACGGCGTGGGCCGCGTGGCTTACGTTCTTCATCGCTGCGAGGCTCTTGCACCACAGGAAGATCGTTACGGCCCAAGGTATCGCCCTTGTAAACCCAGACCTTCACGCCAATCACACCATAGGTGGTCTTGGCTTCTGATGTGCCGTAGTCAATATCTGCACGCAGGGTGTGAAGTGGCACACGACCTTCGCGATACCACTCGCAACGAGCGATCTCGATGCCGTTCAAGCGGCCAGATGACATGATCTTGATGCCTAAGGCACCCATGCGCATAGCGTTTTGCATGGCACGTTTCATCGCGCGGCGGAACATGATGCGCTTTTCTAGCTGCTGCGTGATGGAATCAGCAATCAACTTGGCATCGATTTCAGGCTTTCGCACTTCTTCGATGTTCACAGCAACAGGTACGCCCAGCTTAGCAGTGAGTTCTTTCTTCAAGTTCTCAATGTCTTCGCCTTTTTTGCCGATCACCACGCCTGGACGAGCGGAGAAAATCGTGATGCGGGCATTCTTTGCAGGACGCTCAATCAAAACGCGTGAAACCGAAGCGTTTTTCAGCTTGGCCTTGAGGTACTCGCGTACCTTGATGTCTTCTGCCAGCATGCCAGCAAAATCAGTGTTGCTGGCGTACCAGCGGCTGGCCCAATTGCGGCTCACCGATAGGCGAAAACCGGTTGGGTGGATTTTTTGTCCCATTGTCTTTCGTCCTTCGGATCAGTTGCCAACAACCACATAAATGTGGCAAGTGGGTTTAACGATTCGGTTGCCACGGCCTTTGGCATTGGCAGTGAAACGCTTGAGCACGGTGCCTTGCTCGATATGAATGGTTTTCACCTTCAATTCATCGATGTCAGCGCCGTCGTTGTGCTCAGCATTAGCAATCGCCGATTCGAGCACTTTTTTAACGATGCCAGCGGCTTTTTTGCGCGCGTAAGTCAGCGTGTTGAGCGCACGATCCACGGGCATGCCGCGAATCATGTCTGCCACCAAACGGCCTTTGTCGGCAGAGAGGCGAACGCCACGTAAAGTTGCTTTGGTTTCCATGATTTGAATTCCTTACTTCTTCACGACTTTTTTGTCAGCCGGGTGGCCTTTGAATGTGCGGGTGAGCGCAAATTCGCCGAGCTTGTGTCCAACCATTTGGTCAGTCACGTACACCGGAATGTGTTGTTTGCCGTTGTGAACGCCGATCGTGAGGCCAATGAATTCAGGAAGAATCATTGAGCGACGTGACCATGTTTTCACAGGCTTTTTGTCTTTGATAGCAATCGCCTTCTCGACCTTGGCCATCAGGTGATGGTCAACGAAAGGGCCTTTTTTGAGGGAACGTGTCATTTCAATTTACCCTTACTTCTTGCGACGCGAGACGATCATGACTTGCGTGCGCTTGTTGTTGCGGGTGCGATAGCCCTTGGTCAGGTTGCCCCACGGATCGCGTGGCTCACCGCCCGTACCGGTACGACCTTCGCCGCCACCGTGTGGGTGATCAACCGGGTTCATGGCAACGCCGCGCACGGTTGGGCGAATACCCATCCAACGCTTCACGCCTGCTTTACCGATTACACGCAAATTGTGCTCACCGTTTGCAACTTCACCAATGGTGGCGCGGCATTCGATGTGGATCTTGCGAACTTCGCCAGAGCGCATACGCACTTGAGCGTAAGTGCCTTCGCGAGCGAGCAAAGTAGCTGAGGTACCCGCTGAACGCACGATTTGTGCGCCTTTGCCAGGTTGCAACTCGATGCAGTGAATGGTTGAACCCACTGGAATGTTACGAATCGGCAGCGTGTTGCCAGCGCGGATTGGCGCCTCCGAACCGTTCATGAGGGACGCACCAGGCTCAACACCGCGAGGGGCGATGATGTAAGCGCGCTCACCGTCTGCATAGCAAACCAACGCAATGTGCGCCGTACGGTTGGGATCGTATTCAATGCGCTCAACTTTGGCTGGAATGCCATCTTTATTACGCTTGAAATCAACCACACGGTAGTGGTGCTTGTGACCGCCGCCTTTGTGGCGAACAGTGATGTGACCGTTGTTGTTACGGCCAGAGTGTTGGAATTGCGGCTCAAGCAAGGGAGCGTAAGGCTCGCCTTTGTGCAAGTGCTCGCGTGTGACCTTGACCACGGCGCGTTGGCCGGGGCTGGTCGGTTTCATTTTAATGACTGCCATGATGTATTACGCCCTGTTTAGGCGGCCTCTCCTGACAAGTTGAGCTCTTGACCTGGCAGAAGCGTCACGTAGGCTTTACGCAGGTTGTCGCGACGACCCATCGATTTGCCAAAACGTTTTTCTTTACCTTTGGTATTCAACACCGACACGCCCTTGACCTGCACTTTGAACATCAGTTCAACAGCGGCTTTGATCTCTGGCTTGGTGGCGTTTTGCAGGACTTTGAAGACAACAGCGTTGGATTTATCAGCCACCATCGTTGCCTTTTCAGACACGATAGGTGCGACCAACACTTGCATCAAACGGCCTTCGTCAAATTTCAAGTTGTTCATGCGAACATCTCCTTGAGTTTCTCGACAGCAGCCTTTGTGATCACTACTTTGCGATAGTGCACCAAAGACAGCGGATCTGCATAACGCGGCTCGAGCACAAGCACGCCGGGCAAATTGCGCGATGCGAGATAAAGATTGTCATCCACCTCATCGGCAATCACCAGCACATTGGCCAGATTCATGCTTTTGAGCTTGGCTGCAAATGCTTTGGTTTTTGGCGTTTCGACTTTCATCGAATCAACCACCACCAAACGGCCTTCGCGAGCCAACTGAGAATAGATGCTGGCCATACCGGCACGATACATCTTCTTGTTAATTTTTTGCGTGAAGTTTTCTTCAGGCATGTTCGGGAAGATACGACCGCCTCCGCGCCACAGTGGCGAGGATGTCATACCGGCGCGAGCGCGGCCTGTACCTTTTTGCTTGAAGGGCTTCTTCGTTGAGTGCTTGACTTGCTCGCGGTCTTTTTGAGCACGAGTGCCTTGACGAGCGTTAGCTTGATACGCCACAACGATCTGATGAATCAGCGCTTCGTTGTATTCACGGCCAAACACGGTCTCGGGCACGTCAAACTGCGATGCAGCTTGGCCTTGATCGTTCAGGAGATCCAACTTCATTTACTTGGCTCCTTTTTGCGCAGCAGGAATCGGGCGTGTCTTGACGGCTGGATTGACGGTCAAGAAACCACCCTTAGAGCCGGGCACAGCGCCTTTGATCAAAAGCAATTGACGGGCTTCGTCAATGCGGATGATGTCGAGGTTTTGTACTGTTTTGGTGACATCACCGAGGTGGCCGGACATGCGCTTACCTGGAAACACGCGGCCAGGATCTTGCGCCATGCCGATCGAGCCAGGCACGTTGTGCGAACGGCTGTTACCGTGAGACGCACGCTGCGAGCTCATGTTGTGACGCTTGATCGTGCCAGTGAAGCCTTTACCGATAGACGTGCCTTGCACATCCACCTGTTGGCCGACTGCGAACACTGCTTGGGCAGCAATCACTGAGCCAGCTGCGTGAGCATTGGCTACTTCGCTTTCGACGCGGAATTCTTGAATAATTTCACCGGCTTGCACGCCCGCTTTTGCGAGGTGGCCAGCGATAGGCTTGGTGACGCGCGATGCACGGCGTTGACCGAAAGTGACCTGAAGGGCCACGTAGCCGTCGTTTTCTTGCGATTTGACTTGGCTCACACGGTTGTTAGATACATCAACCACCGTGACAGGAATTGAATCCCCATCATCGGTGAAAACGCGCATCATGCCGACCTTGCGACCCAGCAAACCCAAACGGTTGCTGTTGCTCATTGTTTTCTCCGTAACTTTTGCCACCGTCACTACAATTGGCGACTGTGACTAGCGCGCTTTTAGGGGCGAACTAGCAATGCAAAAGACTGTTAAAAATCTCTACGCGGAATGCGCAGAGCCTTTGATTATAGCCCGAATTCTGTGGGCCGCCAAGGATAACTTGGCGCTGATCTACTTTATCCACAAACGCAGCGCGTCCCAAGTGCGGCCAAACCAACCGGCTTGCGTCACAGGTTCGAGCACAAACAAAGGCTGCTCTGAATAAGCCATATCGCCCAGACTGATCTTCAAACTTCCGATTTGTTGACCTTTGGACAGTGGCGCCAGCAGGGGATCAGGTCGGGCCACTTGAGTTTTGATCTTACTGGCGCTACCTGCTGGAACAGCCACAATGTAAGCAGTTACTGCGTTGCCAAGCTTTGCAAAAGCTTCTTTGCCTTTCCAGATGGGTGCGCTGACCACGGGCTGATTCGCATCAAACAACTTAACAGCCTCAAACGCGGTGTAGCCCCAGTTCAGCAATTTTTGGCTTTCGTTGGCTCGGGCATTTTCGTTGGCAGCGCCCAAAACGACAGTCAACAAACGGCGTTGCCCGATGCCAGCCAGATCGCGTTTGGCGGTGGCAATCAGGCAATAGCCTGCAGCATCGGTATGGCCAGTTTTGAGGCCATCGACGGTTGGATCGCGAAAAAGCAACAAGTTGCGGTTGGTGTCGTTGGCCACCGGACTACCTTCCATGCGGAATTTTTTGAGCGCATAAATCGGCGTGTATTCGGGGAATTCGCGCATCAATCGTGTGGACAAAAGGGCGAGGTCACGCGCGCTGGTGGTGTGGCCAGCTTCGGTCAAGCCTTCAGGGTTTTTGTATTGCGTTTTGCTCATGCCCAGCAGCTTGGCTTGCTCGTTCATGAGCTGCACGAAGCGCTCCACGCTGCCCGCCACGCCCTCAGCCAACGCCACGGTAGCGTCGTTGCCCGATTGCACGATCATGCCTTTGAGCAAATCTTCGACCCTCACCTTCATGCGCGGCTCGATGAACATGCGGCTGCCAGGCATTTTCCAAGCGCGCTCGCTCACACTGAAGGTTTGATCAAGCGTGAATTTCTTGGCGCGGAGCGCGTCAAACACGATGTAAGCCGTCATGAGCTTGGTCAAACTCGCAGGCTCAACTGCGTTGTCGGCATCCTTTTCTGCCAAGACTTGATTGGCCGTGATGTCGATGAGAAGATACGCACGCGCGGCGATTTCAGGGCTTTGCGGCGCAGCGGAAGCTTGCGCATGCGCTGTGCAGATCAGAACATTTGCGAATGCAATAAAAAAGAGGGTTTGGGAGAAAAAACGGCGTATTGCCGGCGTATATACTGATCGGATTGCTATGAAATTCATAGCCGAGATTGTATGTCAAGAATTCAAGTGTCTTGCCACTAGGCTTCGCAAAAGCGGTAACTGTCCGTGAAAAAAATGACCGCCTTGCGGCACAACTGTGATGGGCAAATTCTGCGGGCGTGCCCAGTTCATCACGCTGGCTAAGCTCACTGTGTCATCATTTTCGCCATGCACTGCGAGTAATTTTTCATGCAATTCGGCGGGGATGGGTTGCACAGCAAAGCGTTCGGCCGCTGTGCCCACGAAAACGATTTTTTGCAGATCATGGCTCAGCGCAGCCTCTTGCAAGACTTGCGATGCAACGAAAGAGCCAAAAGAGAAGCCGGCAATCGCGAGCGCCGAGCCAGCGGGAGCGAGCTGATTCATGATGCTGCGCAAATCATCGGCTTCGCCACGTCCTTCGTCATAGACACCGCTTGATTGACCGATGCCGCGAAAGTTAAAACGCAGCGCTGTCCAGCCAGTTTGCACAAAGGCGCGGGCGAGTGTTTGCACAACTTTGTTGTCCATCGTGCCGCCAAAGAGCGGATGCGGATGGCAGATAACAGCGATGCCCTTCGAAGGCGTTTCTGGTACATCACGCAGCGCCTCGATAGCACCTGACGCGCCTTGCAGCATCAGCCGCTCAGTTTGCGAATTCATATTTAATTTTCGACTTCATTTGCCAATATGAGCCGGCAACAGCAAGCGATCCACCACTTTGCCGTTCTTCAAATGCGAATCGACGATTTCGTCAATATCGTCGTTGTCTACATAGGTGTACCAAACCGCTTCGGGATACACCACACACACTGGCCCGCCCGCGCAGCGATCCAAGCAGCCCGCGCCATTGACGCGTACTTTGCCGGGCCCAGACAAACCAGCGGCTTTCACCGCCTGCTTGCAATGCTTTTGCGCCGCTCCTGCGTTGTGCTCCGCGCAGCTGGGCTCGCCATCACGCAGATTGGTACAAAAGAAAATATGGCGCTGAAAATAAGGGGCTGGAGCAGGTGTCATAGCGCGATTTTATCGGCACAACAACATTCTGCTTTGACGACAGAGGCGAATCGGGCTAACCATGATCCGTTAAACGTTACCACGATCACGGTGGCTGAGCGCCATCAAAGCCACCACCAGCGCCGCATATGGCCAAAACCAGCCCAGCCATTGCGCTAAGCCATGAAAGCGAATGAAGCTGCCTTGCTCCCAACTTTGCAAAGCCTGCGCGTAATACGGCGTTTCGGGCGCAGCGTTGATCAAGCTAAGCTGCCACACCAAAGCCACAACCAATAAACCCAAGCACAGCTTGCGCGGCAACGCCAAACACAGCAGCGCAAGGGCGACGCCCAGAGCCAGCCCTGTTTGCGAAGCCAGCCCGAGCCAGCCCCACGCATGCTCCGGGCTGTAGCTCAGCGATGCCGACAAACTACTGGCAGCCAGAGCAATCAATACGCCGCCCACCCAAAAAACAGCGCGCCGATGCCACTGCAGCGTGATGGAATACGCGAGCAAACAAGGAATCAAGAACCCACACGCCACGCAGATCAGCTCGCTCAAAGATGAAAGCGGAAGCAAATAGGCGGAGGGCTCATCAATCAACGGCGCAAGCGGCGTGCCCTCGGCAAAGTTATTCAAATGCTCATGTAAACGCCAGCGCACTTGACCCAGTGCCAGCGGTGCTGCAGGCGGAAACAGCAAGGCTGCAGGCCAAAGCGCAAGCAATACCAAAGGCGCACGCGCATCGCGCACAAACCAACGCGCTCTGAAACGGCTCCAATGGTCGATCACGCCCATGCGCTCCAGCGCCCACGCCAAGTACGCACCTGCAAGTGCACCGCCAGTATTGAGCAGCCAGTCGGAGAGCTGAGGCACGCGCTGCGGCAAATAACTCTGTAGCGCTTCAAGCAGAGCAGACAACACACTGCAAGCCAAAGCCACAAGCAGCGCCGGCTGCGGCAGCAATCGCGTGCGTAAGAGCGCCAGCGTCGCTAAAAATCCCAGCGGCGCGTAGCCCAAAAAATTAGCCACGACATCGAAGCGGCTCCAGTAGCGCGGCCATGGGGCGTTGAAGAAATAAAACGGATTGATGCCCTGATCTCGCCAACCGATAAATGGCGACAAGCTCGCATACATGATCAGCAACGCAAAAATCAGCGCAAGTAGCGTGGCTGAGCTGCGGTGCGGTTGCATGGTTTTTGTTTAGAAGGGTTTAACCACCACCAAGACCACAG
>JANMFP010000594.1:0-2218 GCA_031378135.1 Variovorax sp.
GGCTGCACCAAAGTCGGCGCATGCCCCACGCCTTCAAACTGCACGAGTTTTGCCTTCGGCCCACGCATCTGCATTTTTTGCGCCGTCTCAGTGCTGATCAAATCCGAATCTGCGCCGCGAATGAGCAAGGTCTCGCTTTGAATCGCGTCATAGAACTGCCAAAGCAAGGCCTCGCCCTGCGCGGCGGCCTCAGGCGTGGTGGCTTTGACAGGCAGCGCAATCGCGGGATCGTAATGCAGCTTGAATTGCGCTTTGCCGTTTTCAAACACGGGGCGAATCATCGGCTTGGAAAGCGCCAGCCATTGCTCGGGCGTGTGCGGGCCGAAGCTCATTGATACTGCCCACATCGCGTCCACCGCTTGCTGCTCGCTCTCAAAACGCTTGTCTGCCCCCAAATAGCTGCTGATGCGCTGCAAAGCCGCCCATTGCACCACCGGACCTACGTCGTTCAAGACCAATTTACGCGGCATCAAGCTTTTGAGCAGCGGCTGCAGCGCCGCTTGCGCTGCCACGGCAATGCCGATCAAGCCGCCCATGCTCGTGCCCACCCAATCCATAGTTTGCGCGCCTTGGCCTTTGAGGGCGATCAGCAGCGTGACCAAATCCGCCGCGTATTGCGGCACTTGATACAGCGCAGGATCACTCAGCCAATCGCTCATGCCGCGCCCCGCCACATCCACGCTCACCACACGGCAGCGCTTGCCATCCGCGCCAATAAGCTTCTGCGCAAGCACATCAAAATCCAGCCCCTGCCGCGAAATGCCATGCACACACACCACCACATGCGCATGATGCGGCAGCCCCCAGCTCCAATACGCCATGCGGTGCGTGCCGGGATGCGTGCCCGCATGCTGGCAATCAATTCGGTGGAGTTCTGCGTGTGAGTTCATGGCTGAATGCTAGCTTAGAAAACTCTCGATCAAACCTTTGAAAAAAACTTCAAAATAGAGGCCATGAACAAACGTGCATCTTTGCAACCCGCGCCCCGCCAATTGCCTTGGCTGGGAACGGGAGGTGGTGTGGGCGAGGGCTTCCCGGCTGTAGATTCAGCTTGGGGCGCAGATGACCCCGCACCTGGCTTGCTCGCTGCGGGCGGGGATTTGAGCGTAGCTACGCTGCGCGATGCGTACAGGCAAGGCATTTTTCCTTGGTTCAGCGAAGGCCAGCCGATTTTGTGGTGGAGCCCCGAGCCGCGCATGGTGTTGCGCACGGTGGATTTCAAGCTGCACCCGAGCTTTTTAAAAACCTTGAAACGGTTTTTAAATTCGCCGAGCAGCGAAATTCGGATTGATCATGATTTTGCAGCCGTGATTTCAGCTTGTGCCCATGCTTCTCGCAACGGCTTGCCGCAAGGCCAAACCAGCACCTGGATCTTGGCCGACATGCAAGCCGCCTACTGCGCGCTTCATGCTGCTGGCATGGCGCACAGCATTGAAACTTGGGTGAATGGGCAGCTTGTAGGCGGTTTGTATTGCACAACAATTGGCGGCGCCGTATTTGGCGAGAGCATGTTTGCGCGCCGCACAGATGCATCAAAAATCGCTCTTGCCGCATTGGTCGCGTTATGCAAAGCGCAAGGTGTGGCGTGGATTGATTGCCAGCAAAACACACGCCATTTAGCAAGCCTAGGCGCAAGAGAAATGCCGCGCGCTGAGTTTTGCAATTTGGCAGCGCAAGGCGCGGCAAAGTCACCCTTGGTGTGGCACCTAAATTCCGTAGAATG
This sequence comes from Variovorax sp., assembly GCA_031378135.1. GTDB lineage: Bacteria > Pseudomonadota > Gammaproteobacteria > Burkholderiales > Burkholderiaceae_C > JANMDU01. Next base: position 1,724 of record JANMFP010000594.1, read on the forward strand.
GAACGCGTTAGACCCTCGAATAGACCCATCAACACACCTCGTGATGCCCACATGACGCAGCTCAAGGATCTCCCGCTTCAAACGCTGCAGTTCTACGCTACGGCGCCCTACGATTGCAGCTATTTGCCCGGCAGGCAAGCACGCTCGCAGGTCGCCACGCCGAGCCATTTGATCCATAACGAAGCGTATTCAGACTTGGTGGCCAAGGGCTTTCGGCGCAGCGGCATGTTTACCTACCGGCCGTACTGCGAGGGCTGCAAAGCTTGCGTGCCGCTGCGTGTGAAAGTGGCAGAGTTTGCGCCTTCGCGCAGCCAAAAGCGCGCGCACAAGAAGCATACGAATTTGCAGGTGCGTGTGCTCAAACTCGGGTTTGTGCAAGAGCATTACGCGCTGTATTTGCGCTACCAAACCAGCCGGCATTCTGGCGGTGGCATGGATCACGACAGCATTGATCAATACACGCAATTCTTGCTGCAAAGCCGCGTGAATTCGCGC
>JANMFP010000616.1:0-1635 GCA_031378135.1 Variovorax sp.
GGCATCAAGCGCATGAGCGACGGCAGCTATTGGGTGCTCACCGACAACGGCTTTGGCTCCAAAGCCAATTCGCCCGACAGCATGCTGTTTTTAAACCGCTACAACATCGATTGGAAGAGCGGCGAATTGAACCGCTTGCAAACCATATTCCTACATGACCTCGATAAAAAAGTGCCTTTCCGCATCGTCCACGAAGGCACACCCAAGCGCTACCTCACCGGCTCTGACTTTGACACCGAAAGCTTTCAAATCGCAGGCGGAGCACTGTGGATCGGCGATGAGCTCGGCCCATGGCTGATCAAGGCCGATATGAATGGCAAGGTGCTCGGCGTGTTTGAAACGCAGGTTGACGGTAAGCCCGCTCGCTCACCAGATCATCCCGCCATCGTCACGCCCGCTACGCCAAACGCAACGGTGGATTTCACGATTCGCCGCTCGCGCGGATTTGAAGGCATGGCCTCTTCACCCGATGGCAAAAAGCTCTACGCCCTGCTCGAAGGCCCCGTGTGGGATGCCGCTGCTAAAGATTGGGAAAAGATCAATGGCCGCGAATACTTGCGCGTGCTCGAATTTGATGTAGCTACTGAGAAATGGACAGGCCGCCATTGGAAATACGTATTGGAAGCCAATGGCCTAGCGATTGGCGATTTCAACATGATCGACGCCACCACCGCCCTCGTGATCGAGCGCGACAACGGCGAAGGCACACCCGATAAAGCCTGCCCCACGGTCAACGGCGCGATCCAACGCGCTGAAAACTGCTTCCATGATTTGCCCAAGCTCAAGCGCGTTTACAAAATCGAAATGACAGAAGCCAACGTGAACAACCCCGTTCGCAAAATCGGCTTCATCGATCTGCTGGCCATTCAAGATCCGCGCAATCTCGCTCGCAAACCCAAGCAAGACGGCAAGCTCGCCTTCCCCTTCTTCACGATTGAAAACGTCGATATCGTCGATGCCGAGCACATCATTGTGGGCAACGACAACAACCTGCCCTTCTCTTCCAGCCGCGAGCCCAATCAGGCGGATGACAATGAGTTTGTGCTCTTGCGCGTGCCGCAGTTGCTGCAAGCGAAGTGAGTTGTGGGCATGCGTGGCGATTGCCGTGCTAAAAAAATCAGCTGCAAATCAACCGTAAATCAGCCATATATACGCGGCTTGTTTTGAGGGGGCTGCGCACGCTTTTGCTCGCGCAGCATGAACAAATACAAGCCCTCCACCTTCTCGCGCGCCCACGGCGTTTTGCGCAGAAATTTCAAGCTAGAAGCGACGCTGGGCTCGCTTACGAAGCAGCGAACGGGGATGCGCTGCGCCAAGCCTTCCCAGCCGTAATACGCCTCAAGCGCGGTAACGATGGCCTCTAGCGTGAGGCCGTGCAAGGGGTTGCGCGGCTGCTCACTGGCGCTGGGTTGAGCTGCTGGGGAAGAAGGCTGTGTTTCGTCAGGCATCCCTGCATTTTCTCTCGTTATGGCTTACCTAACGGTTGGCATGGCTTCGCCCGATAAAATCACAGCTTCGCTAACGGAAGAACAACTTGGACATCACTCTCCTCATCAAAGCCGCCATCATGGGCATCGTCGAAGGGCTGACGGAATTTTTGCCGATCTCCTCGACGGGGCATCTGATTCTCGTGGG
>JANMFP010000245.1:0-1831 GCA_031378135.1 Variovorax sp.
AACTCAATGCTGTCGACCTTGCCCACCGCAATGCCCCGGTAGCGCACAGCGGCTTGCGGCTGCAGGCCGGTGACGGATTCGCGGGTGGAGAATTCGAGCGTGTCGCGGATGCGGGTATCGCGCATGAGCCAAGCGGCCAGCGCCACGAGCAGCGCCGTGACTAAGATCACGAAAGCGCCAGCAGCAAATGCATGTGATTTGTTTTCCATAACTACTTTCTACACGGCAAAGGGATATTCGCGCAAGAGCTCCATCGCCCGCTGCCCGCGTTCTCCTAAGAAAAATTCTTGCACAAAGGGATGCGGATAAGCGATCACGTCTTTGGGCGGCGCTTTCACCACGACTTTTTGCTGCGCGAGCACGGCAACACTGGTGGAGAGTTCGTACAAAGTATCCAGATCATGCGTGACCATCACGACGGTGAGATCAAGCTCTTTGTGCAGGCTGCGCAGCAGGGCGCAAAAGCCATCGGAGCTCTCAGGGTCAAGCCCGGCGGTGGGCTCATCGAGCAGCAGCAGCGGCGGATCCATGATGAGGGCGCGCGCCAAAGCCACGCGCTTGATCATGCCGCCCGAAAGATCCGAGGGCATTTTGTGCGCATGCTCGGGGCCCAAGCCCACCATTTGCAATTTCACCAAGGCACATTCTTCGATCAAATCAGCGGGCAAGGTGCCGAGCTCGCGCAAGGGAAAAGCGATGTTATCGAGCACACTGAAGGCAGAAAACAAGGCGCCTTGCTGAAACAGCATGCCCACTCGGCTGGCTGCGCCCTGCGCGCCGAGCTGCGAAGCGGGCGCACCGAGGACATTGACGTCGCCTTGGGTGGGTTTTTCTAAGCCCAGAATTTGGCGCAGCAGTGTCGTCTTTCCTGAGCCCGAGCCACCGACGAGAGAGAGCACCTCGCCACGTGAAATGCTCAAATCCAAATCTTTGTGGATCACAAATTCCGCCTCGGGCGTTTTATAAACCGTCCAGAGTTTGTGAATCTCCACGACGTGTTCGGCGGAGAGCCGCGATGGGGAAAGATCAGAGAGTGCCTCCATTAAACCTCCACATTTATAGCCCCACATCTTTGAACACGATGGCAAACACGGCGTTCACCAAAATCACCACCGTGATCGACGTGACGACGGAGGCCGTGGTGCCTTGGCCCAGACTCTCGGTATTGGGCTTGACTCTTAGGCCATAGTGGCAGCCGATCAGCGCGATCAACATGCCGAAGACCACCGATTTGCTCATCGCGAGTGTGAGGTTTGCAGGCTCCACGGCGGCAGGCAATGCATTGAGAAAAAATTGTGGCGAGATTTGCAGCGAAATATCAGCGGCCAGCATGCCGCCAAGCAGAGCGGCAGCGGTCGTCCACACCGCGATCAAAGGCATGGCAATGGCGAGTGCCATCGCGCGCGGCATCACGAGGCGAAACCCATGCGAAATGCCCATCACGCGCATGGCATCAAGCTCTTCAGTGACGCGCATCACGCCGATTTGCGCCGTGATGGCCGAGCCCGAGCGCCCCGCAATCAAAATCGCAGCCAGCATGGGCCCGAGCTCGCGCACGAGGCTCACACCCAGCAAATTCACAATGAAAGAATCCGCGCCAAACTGCCGCAGCTGTTGTGCAGAAAGATAAGCCAGCACCACGCCGATCAAAAAGCCCACTAGCGCCGTGTTGGGCAAAGCGGTTGCACCAATCGCGTAAATATGCCCCGAGACATCGCGCCAAGGCGCAAGTCGCGGCGCGCGCACGAGGCGTATCAAATCCAAAAACAATTGCCCGACCAGCCGCGTGAAGCCGCGCAAATGCGAGATCACCGTGAGGATGATTTCGCCC
>JANMFP010000035.1:0-2402 GCA_031378135.1 Variovorax sp.
ATTGCTCTGATTTTTGTAGCTAAATCATCACCAATCATGCCGGCTGCAGCCTCAAAAGAGATATTTTCATCATGTTCTAGGGCGGCGGCTTTGGCTGCCGGCGTAAAGATCGGCTCGGGCAGCTTGCTTGCGTTTTTCAAACCCGCTGGCAACTTGACGCCGCACACGGACTGCGAAGCTTGATATTCCGCCCAGCCACTGCCTGCCAAATAACCGCGCACCACGGCCTCAATCATCACTGGCTTGAGCCGCTTGACCAGCATCGAGCGGCCTTGCACTTGCGGTTTTTCAGCCTCCGTCACGACGCCCAGCGGATCATCCCCGGTCAAATGATTCGGGCAAATATGCCCCAATTTGCCAAACCAAAACAGGGCCATTTGCGTGAGCAAAATGCCCTTGCCCGTGATCGGCTCGCTCAAAATCACATCAAAGGCCGAGAGCCGATCCGAGGCCACCATCAAAATGCGATCTTCGCCCGCCGCGTAGTTATCGCGCACTTTGCCTCGCGCGAGCAATGGAAGGCTGGTGATGCTGGAGGTGTGGACGGCAAGGCTCATGGTCAAAAAATCGAGAGGAAGTAAAAAAGCCCACTGCAGCAATGCAGCGGGCTTTAAATTATCGCGCTACGAAGCGGTTGGCTGGTATACAAGCCATCACTGCACAACTTGCGCGAGCTCACCTTTGGCATATTTCGCGGCCACCACTTGCAGCGTGTCGCCTTTGATCTTGCCGGCTTGGCCGGAGCAGCCAAACTCAATATAGCGCTGCTTGCAAATCGCTTGTGCAGCGGCACGCGCAGGTTTGAGCCATTCGCGCGCATCAAACTTGTCTGGATTCTCAGCGAGGAATTTGCGCACTGCACCCGTCATCGCCAAGCGGATGTCGGTGTCGATATTGATCTTGCGCACGCCGAATTGAATGGCTTTTTGAATTTCTTCCACGGGCACGCCGTAGGTTTCTTTCATCTTGCCGCCGTAGGCATTGATCTGCGCGAGCAAATCTTGCGGCACCGATGATGAGCCATGCATCACAAGGTGTGTGTTGGGCAAGCGGCGGTTGATTTCTTTGATGCGCTCAATGGCGAGGATGTCGCCCGTGGGTTTGCGCGTGAATTTGTAGGCACCGTGGCTCGTGCCAATCGCAATCGCGAGGGCATCGAGCTGCGTGCGCTTCACGAAATCAGCAGCTTGCTCTGGGTCAGTTAAGAGCTGCTCGCGCGTCATGATCGCATCCGTGCCGTGGCCGTCTTCTTTGTCGCCTTGCATGGTCTCAAGGGAGCCCAAGCAGCCGAGCTCGCCTTCAACGGTGACGCCAAGCTTATGCGCCATATCCACCACTTTGCGCGTAACTTCGACGTTGTAATCGTAGCTGGCAATGGTTTTGCCGTCGGCTTCCAAGCTGCCATCCATCATCACTGAGCTGAAGCCCAAATTGATCGCGCCTAGGCACACGTCTGGCGATTGGCCATGGTCTTGATGCATCACGAGCGGAATATGCGGATACGCCTCCACAGCCGCTTGAATCAAATGCTTGATAAAAGGCTCGCCCGCGTATTTGCGCGCACCGGCGCTCGCCTGCAAGATCACCGGCGCGCCCACCTCATCGGCAGCAGCCATCACGGCTTGCACTTGCTCGAGATTATTGACGTTGAATGCAGGAATGCCGTAGTTGTTAGCGGCGGCGTGGTCAAGCAACTCACGCATTGAGACGAGGGACATGAAAAACTCCAAGGATTAAAAAAACGGGTGCCAGCGTCTTGGTAACTGGCTTGTAACTTGCCCAATTTTAATGGAGGCGAAGAAAAAGCCGCTGGCCTGAGTGGCGAGCGGCTTCTTGCGGCGATGCGCAGATCAATCAAGATTCGATCAGAACTTGTAGCCTACCTGCAAGGTATAGCCATTCGGATTGAGCTTAGCATTCAGCGTTTGCCCCGTCGATAAAGTACCTACCGTTTTGAGGAAGGTCTTGGTGTAGTTACCTTCCACATACCAGCGATCATTGATGTTGTAGATCGCACCCAGTTGGAAGGTTGGCGCGAGCTTGTCTTTGAAGCGCAGTGTTGTGGCTGGCCCACCAGGATTGGTGATCGCTGTCAGCACGGCAGTGCCTGTCTCTTTGTAGAACACCACATAGCTCAAACCTGCACCCACAAATGGCCGGAAAGTGGCGTTGGCATCACCGAAGCGATACTGGCCGAGCACGGTGATCGGCAGCGCCTTGGTGGTACCAATCGCGCCCACACCTGAGATCGCACCAGCGCCACTGACCTTGTGCTTAAACCCAAAGCCCAAGGGCGTATTGATCACGATGTTGTCAGTCAACGCGTAGTTCAAAGCGCCTGTGATCTGGGTGTTGCTGTTGATATCCACCTTCGTGCCAGGCAAGCTAGGCGCAGACAAATT
>JANMFP010000057.1:0-11128 GCA_031378135.1 Variovorax sp.
TACTCACCCGTTCGCCACTCTCAGGTATTGCTACCCTACCGTTCGACTTGCATGTGTAAAGCATGCCGCCAGCGTTCAATCTGAGCCAGGATCAAACTCTATAGTTTGATCTTGTTACTCAATCGGAATTGAAGAAGATAATCTTCATTCAATTTCTCATGAGTGTTTGTGTCTAGGTCTTGCGACTTCGACGTTTTGGCAATTGCCTTCAAACACCCACGCTTATCGGCTGTAATTTTTTAAGTAACAACGAAGCAGATTGCTCTTTTTCGTTTTCTTCACTGCGATCAGCGAAGCTTTGAATTATGACATACTTTTCTTTAATTCGTCAAGTTTGTCAAAACTTTTCTACTTTTTGTTCGGCATTTAACTCTGATTGAGTTAGTTTGCTTGTTTTCAGCAGAGCCTCAAATTATATACCGAAAATTTAGTCTTCGTCAAGTTTTTGAGATTTCTTTTGATTTGCGTTTCGCTTTTCAGCGCAGCCTGCATTATGGTTAACCCTTAATGCAATTCATCAGCAGAGCCCGCAAGTATAGCCCGAAAAACCATATCAGCGCAAGCTTTCCTGTCTTTTATTCATTAATTTCTGATTTACTTGGCTTCAGCCAAGAATTTCTCCACTTGCGCTGCTGAAATCGCACCGGGAACACGCGAGCCGTCTGCGAAGATGAGGGTTGGCGTGCCTGTGATGCGGTATTTCTTACCGAACTCGACATTTCTCTGCAAAGCACTTGCATCACAAGCTGCTGCATTAGGAGCGTTATCTTTCACCATCCAGTCGAGCCATGCCTTTTGTTTGTCTTTGCTGCACCATATGTTTTGCGACTTGGCTGTGGAATCGGCCCCAAGTATGGGGTAAAGGAACATATAGAAGGTGACGTTGTTCACATTTTGCATGTCACGCTCAAAGCGCTTGCAGTAGCCGCAGTTTGGATCTTCAAACACGGCGACTTTGCGTTTGCCGTTTCCGCGAACGATCGTAAATGCGTCCTTCAATGGCAGTGAATCGAAATCGACGGCTGTGAGCTTTTCAATGCGCTCTTCGGTTAAGTTTCGACGCGCCTTGGTATCGATGAGATTGCCCTGAATGAGGAAGTTGCCCTCTGCGTCTGTATAAACAATGTCAGAGCCATTGATGCGCACCTCCAATAAACCAGGCATTGCCGAGCGGTTGATTTCATCAATTTTGGGCAAATTTGGCAAGCGCTCGGCAAGTGTTTTACGCATTGCGGCATCTTGCGCAGCAGGCAAGGCCCCGGTAGTTTGAGCAAATAGGCTGCTTGAAGCTGCAAATATTGCACCCAATGCTATTGATTTAAGAGCGAATTTATATTTTTGCACCTGCATTTTGATCTTTCTATTGATTAAACACTTTATACCAAGCCGGACCATCACGCGCTAGCGTTCGCCCGAGGCTTGGCTCATCAGCCAAGCTTTGATAGGCGCTGCGGCATCAAGGCTTTTCATACCCCAGTTACGCAAACCTTGCAGCCGTGCATCGCCGTGACTGAAGCCGCGTTGCAAACCATCTGTCGCCAAACGCAGCATGGCTGCATCGGCCTTGCGCGCTCGCTCATAGGTGCGCAGCAACTTCATATCCCCGTAGCCTCGGAAATAAGGCTTACTAGCGAGCACACGCGCAAGCTCGGCCGCATCGCCCAAGCCCAAATTCAAACCCTGCCCAGCTAACGGATGAACAGCGTGCGCTGCATCGCCTGCTAAGACCCAAGCCCCCGAGCGCGATGCCGAGCCTTCGTGACCGCACCACTGCTGAGCTTGCGCGAGCACGAGAGGCCATGCTGCGCGCTCACTCATCAGCTGCAAATTTCCCAATTGATCGCGCGTTACTGCTTGCAAAGCATCTGCGAAATCGCTTGGGCTCATGGCTTGTAGCGTGTGAGCTAACCCCTGCGGTACAGACCACACTAACGCAACAGAGTTCCCCGGAGCGCTTTCCCCACGTGGGAGCAAAGCGCAGATTTGAGTGGTGTCCATCCATTGCCAAGCCGTGTTTTTATGCGGCTTTTCACACACGATATGCGCGGCAATGGCAGTTTGCTCGTAGGCGAACTGCTCAAAAACTGCGCCCGTCGCCATGCGGGTTTGGCTAACTCTGCCTTCGCAAATGACAGTCAGATCTGCCTCGGGTGATACGGATGGCTCTTGCAAATTGACTTCAGCAGCAAACGAAATAGCCTGCGACAAGCGATGCTGCAAGTCAGCTGCATCCACGATCCAGGCCAAAGGCTCGGCCTGTGCATCAAAAGAGATATGGCCTGATGAATCACCCCAAACCTGCATATGCTGCACAGGTGTCGCTTCTTGCGGCCATACGCGCAAATCCATCAACAACTGGCGCGATGCAGCATTGAGCGCGAAGCTACGTATATCGTTCGTTTTGTCAGATACAGGCTGAGCACCTTGCAGCGTGACGCGAATGCGCTCGCGTGCCAGCAGCAAAGCCAAGACTTGCCCCACTATGCCTGCGCCTCGAATACAAATATCGGTTCTCACGAATCAGATTGTAGAAGGCGGCACTATGATGGGGTTTCGCTTATTACTTTAGACCTTTTGCCGAGCCAGCCATGCCAGATTTCGACCTGAACGCCGCCATCAGCCGCCTTTTCGTGTATCCGATCAAATCCTGCGCCGGGGTGGAGCTCAAGGAATCGCTATTGATCGAGACGGGCTTGGAATTTGACCGCGCCTGGATGGTCGTTGATGCGCAAGGAGAATTTATAAGCCAGCGCGAACTGCCGCGCATGGCACTGATTGCACCCGAGCTCAAGCAATTTGAAATGGTATTGCGCGCGCCCGGCATGCTGGCGCTGCATATTGCGCTCGATGCGGTGGAGAAACCCTGCAAAGTGCGTGTGTGGGATGATGAATGCGCCGCTTTTGACATGGGTGACACGGCCGCACAATGGTTCACCGATTTCTTAATGCAAGAGCGCCCGGTGGGCATGCCAGCCATGAAGCTTCGTTTGGTTCGCTTTGATCCAGAGCACAAACGAGCCTCAAATGCGAAGTGGACGAAAGGCCAGCAAGTGCTTAATCAGTTCTCGGATGGCTATCCCGTTCTTGTGATTGCCCAAGCATCGCTTGACGATCTGAATGCACGGCTGGCAGCGGCCGGGCATGCAGCAGTGACGATGGAGCGCTTTCGACCCAACATCGTGCTCTCTGGCCTGCAGGCGCATGATGAAGATCGCTGCGATGAATTGCTGATTTCTGGCGGGGAAACTGATTTCAGCCTCGCCTTGATCAAACCTTGCCCGCGCTGCCCGATTCCTGATGTGAACCCGCAAACTGCGCAAACCAGTCCAGAAGTGAGCCAGATGCTACAAACTTATCGGCAAGACTCGCGGGTCGATGGCGCGATTACTTTTGGTATGAATGCCATGGTCGTGCGGCCAGACAGTGAGCCCTTTGATCTGTCATTGTCTGTTGGGCAAATGGCGCGAGGCACATTGCGGTTTTAAGCTCAAAACCTGCTGCGGGGCTGCTGAACCGTATCGGCGCCAAGCAAAGAAGACTCTGCTTGCCCTGTCGATTGCCAATTGCTCCCTGACGAATCTGCCTCATTCGTCTTTTGTGCAGCAGATACTGGCACAGATTCGGCAGCTGCTGCGCTAACCTGAGATGCCAATGTGTCCACTGCGGAAAGTCGGCTCGGCGGTAAAGCCGCAAGCGGCGTGCCACCAGTGGTGGTGGCTTCGAGAAAACGAATGGGGCGGCGCGTGCGGCGCGACATAGCGGCAAGCATGGCGAGCAACTCCTCTTTGAGATCACGCTTGCCTGCTGGCATTTCGCGCATGAGACCAGCAGCGATATGAAACTGCAGAGTGACCTCAGGCACCAAACCGGGCAAAGGCATCAATCCTTGAGCGATCAGACGCGCGCCCACTTCAGTGATGTAGCTTCTGTGCCCCACACCTTCAAGAACCAAGCCAAAGTTTGATGTGCCAACGCGCGCCACAGTTTCAACATCTCGCAATACTTTACGCAGCTTAATCACAGCACGCAACACGCTTTGCTCCGCCACTGGCAGACCATAAGCATCAGCAATGCTTTGGTAGTTGACCAATGAAATCAACACAATAGCGGCATCTTCGCGACGTTTGATGGACCGCTTGGTGGTCTGGGCAATACGATCATCGAATATATGCTCTTTCAAGAGGCCAGTCAGTGCATCCTGCGTGCTCATGGCGTTTTCACGTGTACTGATTTCATGGCGCTCTCGAGAGCGCACATGAAGCGCGACCATCATCATGGGCGCTTCAATCAACAACGCAGTCACCACGCCATATTGAACCACCCAAGACACACTGATCCAGCCGTAAGCACGCGCAATAGCAAGCAGCACAGCCAAAGCTAGGGGTGCGTAAGCCATAAAAATCCATTTGCCCACTTGATCGCCGCGCCGCCATGCGCGAAATGCTAAGGCTAAGCCAATGGTGGTCACAGAAAGCATGTATGCCCCCAGAATGACCACCCCTACATACCGTGGAACATAACAATAAATGAATGCCAAGGGCAAAGCCAACACGGCAATACTCAGCAACAGCACAGAAAGCTTGCGTGCAAATTGCCGGCCACCGAGCAAGGCCTCGATAAAAAACAGCGCGCCCCCTGCGCTCAACATAGCCAGTGCCCCTTGTGCAGCATCCGCCCAAACAGGACTGTGATTCCACAATAGATAAGCTGAGAGGCCTGTGTAAGCACCTACAGCCAAGATCATGACCAGCATATACAAACCGTAAAGCAGATACAGGCGATCTTGGTAGGTATAGGCCGTGACCATACACATCAGCACAAGGGTGAGCAGCACGCCCACAATCAAGCCCAAACTCAGTATCCCTTCACGATCAGCAGCGTGCGCCTGCACCTCTGTACCCAGATAAAGCGGCAAACTCAACGGCGTGCTGCCCTGAACTTGCAGATAAATGCTTGACTTTCCCGCTGGGAGCTCTAAGTGAAAGCGCGGGTAGCGTCCAGGATCTGGCCAGCTAGCTACGGCTATGCGATCCCCGGCCTTTTGCGACACCCACTTCCCATCTGCACTTCGCTGATGAAGGGTTATAGAGTCGATCAGAGGCAACGGCACCCACAAAACCGTGTGTTCTAGGGCTTCGCTTTTGCGGTCAATATCCAATCGAATCCACAAGCGATCTTGTGGCCTGAGATCAAACATCGTCTCGTTGGCCAAGGGCGTGTAAAACGAGGTCGAAGGGGTGCTTGAGGCCTGATCGATGGTCGATTTGGCGGGCTTTTCATGCCAAAAATGTGCACTTGCCGTGATTTGGCTGCTCTCTGCATCACTGATGACAACAGCCGCCGAAAAATCAGCCTGCGCTGCACCCGCCCAAACTCCTAAGAAAAGCGCTACGGCAACGGATATGCCTCGTGCCTCATCCAATCGCATACACTGACAGGCTTTGCCAGATAAAAGCGCTGCAAGGTGCGCTAGGAAACGAATCATGAGCTTGAAATGTGGAATTGTTGGGTTACCGAATGTAGGTAAATCTACACTATTTAACGCCTTAACCAAGGCAGGGATTGCCGCAGAAAACTATCCTTTTTGCACGATTGAGCCGAATGTGGGCATTGTGGAGCTGCCCGATGCGCGCTTGGCGCAACTCGCGGGCATTGTGTCTCCAGAGAAAATCGTGCCTGCTGTGGTGGAGTTTGTCGATATTGCGGGCTTGGTCGCTGGTGCATCCAAAGGCGAAGGCTTGGGCAACCAATTCCTTGCACACATCCGCGAGACGGATGCGATTGTGAATGTGGTGCGCTGTTTTGAAGATGACAACGTGATTCACGTGGCCGGCAAGGTCGATCCGATCTCTGACATTGAGGTGATTCAAACTGAGCTTTGCTTGGCGGACTTGACGACCGTTGAAAAAACGTTGCAGCGCTCTGTGAAGCTGGCTAAAACAGGCTCGGACAAAGAAGCCGTGAAACTCGTGGCTGTGCTCGAGCAATGCCTGGCGACCCTCAATCAGGGCAAACCTGTGCGCAGCATTGCGTTTACCAAGGAAGAACTTTTGGTGCTCAAGCCTTTGTGTTTGATCACGGCCAAACCTGCGATGTTTGTGGGCAATGTGGCTGAGGATGGCTTTAACAACAACCCATTCCTTGCAAAGCTGGAAGAGTATGCCAAAGGCCAGAACGCGCCGGTGGTGGCGATTTGCGCCAAGATCGAGGCGGAGCTCGCCGACATGAGCGATGAAGACAAAACCACTTTCCTCGCCGATATTGGCCAAAGCGAGCCGGGCCTGAATCGCTTGATTCGCGCGGGCTTTAAATTGCTGGGCTTGCAAACTTATTTCACCGCCGGTGAGAAGGAAGTGCGTGCCTGGACGGTACCGATTGGTGCAACAGGCCCACAGGCGGCAGGCGTGATTCACACAGACTTTGAGCGCGGCTTTATTCGTGCACAGACGATTGCTTTTGACGACTACATTGCCTTCAAAGGTGAGCAAGGTGCGAAAGAGGCCGGCAAGATGCGCGCTGAGGGCAAAGAATACATCGTCAAGGATGGCGATGTGCTCAATTTCTTATTCAACGTCTAAACGTAGTCACTATATATTTGATAGCATCATAGGCAGGTAATATGCCGGGTATATGCCAATTTAATCCTTACAACAGTGGATAAATTCAAGCAAATCGAAACCTTTGCTGCCGTCGCGGCAAGAGGTAGCTTGACGGCCGCTGCGCTTTCTGAAGGCGTAGCCGCAGCCATCATTGGGCGCAGGTTGGATGCGCTGGAAGAGCGACTGGGCGTGAAACTCATGGTGCGCACGACGCGGCGCATCTCGCTCACGCATGAGGGCAGTGCATTCTTAGAAGATTGCCAGCGCTTGCTCTCGGACTTATCCAATGCAGAAGCCAGCGTGAGCGCGGGCGGCGTCAAGGCGAGTGGGCATTTGCGCATCACAGCGCCAGCGGGCTTTGGGCGCAGGCACGTTGCACCGCTTGTGCCGATTTTTCGCCAGCAGCACCCCGAAGTGAGCCTCTCGCTCAATTTATCTGATCGCGTGGTGGATATTGCAGCTGAAGGCTTTGATTGCGCAGTTCGCGTGGGAGATTTGCCGGATTCTTCGCTAGTGAGCGTGCGATTGGCAGACAACCGGCGGTTGTGCGTGGCTACGCCTGGCTACATCAAACGTTTTGGCTCGCCCCAGCATCCGCAAGAGCTGCATCACCACGATTGCCTCATGCTTTCCTCTGATGCTTCGCAATCGCGTGGCTGGGCTTTCTTGCTCGAAGATAAGGTCGAGCATGTGCGCCCCGGCGGGCCACTCGATTGCTCGGATGGGCAGGTGTTGCATGATTGGTGCGCGCAAGGCCATGGCATCGCTTGGCGCAGCAGCTGGGAAGTGGCGCGCGAGATTGAAAATGGTCAGCTGATGAGCCTTTTGGAAAATTTTGCCGCACCGCCAAATGGGATTTACGCCGTTTTCCCGCAGCGCAAGCATTTGCCACTTCGCGTCCGTCTTTGGGTGGATTTTTTAAAGCACCATTACGCGCAAACTGCTTTTTGGCAGCGGGCTATTGAAGCGGTGTGAGTGATGCAGCACGCTCAATGGCTGAACATGCGACGTGAACAGAGGCTGATGGCATGAGCCCCCTAGAAACCGCCTTGTGGAGCGCTTGTATTGGGATTTATATCTCATACGGCACACTGTCTGCGTTTTATGCTATTTACAACCGAAGCTTACAAGGCTTGCAAAGCGTGGTGTTTGTCATGGCCGCTGGCGGCTTTGTACTTGTTGCTAGCGGTTTGCTTGAGTATCTTTTACCGCAGTTGATGCGCGGATCGCAGGCTCAGTACTTGGTCGTGAGTGCGAGCTTGGCAACAGCACTGCCTGCCTACGGTTTGCGGGGATTTTTGCGTGCCCAACTGCGCGATGCATTGATTGACCGCGGCATGCTCATGGTGGTGGTGGTAGGTTTTGCGCAGCTGATTTGGTTGGCTTTGCCGCGCTTACAGGATCATCTGCAATGGTTGGCGCTGGCCGTCATCGCTTGTTCGTTGATCTCATTTTGGCTGTGTCTGCGCGCTTGGTTGCTCGGCGACGAATTCGCGTTGGCTATGACGATTGCTTGTGTGGCCATGGTCTTCGGTGTGACGGGACTGTTCGCCAATGCCTTGAATTTGATTTATAGTACAACATATTTGCAATTCGTTGCTGCGGCTAGCGCAGCGCTGTTTGTGGTTATCGCTTGCCACACCTTCAAACGCAGGCACACAGAATATCTGCGCATGCGCCGCGCACTCGCCATGAGCCGTGATCGGGATTTGCTCACCCAGCTCTGGACAGGTGCTGCACTCATTCGCAAGGTCGATGAATCGGTAGCTCGCGCGCGGCGCAACCGCAAAGACATGGCGGTGATTTGCCTGGAGCTCACCAACATCGCCCTGCTGCGCCAAGAGTTTGGCAATAACGGGGTGGAGCAGGTGATCTACGGCATGGCGGCTAGGGTGCGCAGTGCCAGCGGATCATCTGCCGCCGCGGTGGGCCGCTACAGCGACAACAGCTTTGTGGTGATCTTAGACAGCGTGTTGCGCCCCAGTGTTTTGCGCACTTTAGGGTTGCGCTTGGCGGGAGCCGCTCGCCGGTCTTTCATGCTCAATCCCTACAGCACCAGCCCACGAGAATTTCGCGCGGATGTGGGCGTTGGCGTGGCGCGTATATCTCCAGGGCGACAAGCCACAGGCCGCGCTAGACGGCAAGACGATACGCAAATGGGCGCATTTGACAGTTTTTCTCTCGCCCAGGATGTGTTGCATGAGGCAGCCGAACTGGCGCTCAGTGCGCGTGCTTTTGGTTCGCGCGCGGCGATCATGGATGCTTATTCACGCAAGACGGTGGCGCTTGAGTCTGCCGATTTGAAGTGAAATCTCAGCACCGCTTGTTCTTATTTTTATGAAAAAAAAGCCAGCCGGGTAGGCTGGCTTTTTGTATGGTGCACGTGCCCGGGAGCGCCGGCGCAGGTACTTCTTTGGTCTCCTCAAGCCCTCATGATTGCTTGCGCAAGCAGAAGTTCTATTAATGTAGTGTGGATTACATTGATCGAGAATCAGGATTTTCCCTGCCGCGCTAGCTGCTGAGCTGAATCCAACGGGCAGCCTTCTCGGCAATCATCAAGGTGGGGCTGTTGGTGTTGCCGCTGGTGATGCTGGGCATCACACTGGCATCCACCACGCGCAGGCCTGCAATCCTGCCGCCCTTGCCGTCCCTGACGCGCAGATGCGAATCCACCACGGCGCTGGCATCGTCATCGCGCCCCATCTTCGCTGTGCCGACCGGGTGGAAGATGGTGGTGGCAATGTCGCCAGCGAGTTTTGCTAACTCCTCATCGCTTTGGTATTGCACGCCTGGTTTGAATTCTTCGGGCTTGTATTTCGCCAGAGCCGGCTGCGATGCGATGCGGCGTGTGACGCGCAAACTATCCGCTGCCACTTTGCGATCCGCTTCTGTGCTGAGGTAATTTGGCGCAATCGCAGGCGCGTCGTCGAAGCGCTTGGATTTGAGAAGAACAGTGCCTCGGCTCGTAGGATTCAAATTACACACGCTCGCAGTGAACGCAGGGAAGCTGTGCAGCGGTTCGCCAAAAGCATCGAGGCTCAGCGGCTGGACGTGATATTCCAAATTCGCGTGTGGCTGACTTGGGTCAGAGCGGGTAAATGCCCCCAATTGACTGGGCGCCATGCTCATCGGCCCGGTGCGTCGCAGCGCATATTCCAAGCCAATCATCGCCTTGCCCCACAGCGAATTGGCCATCGTGTTCAACGTTTTCGTGCCTTGAATTTTGTACACCGCGCGGATTTGCAGGTGGTCTTGCAAATTCGCGCCCACGCCTTGGAGGTCGACACGCGGCGTGATGCCCAAGGCGTGCAGCGCCGCAGCATCGCCAATCCCTGAGAGCTGCAAAATCTGCGGGCTGCCGACAGCGCCCGCACTCAAAATCACCTCACTCGCGGCAAGCGCCGTCTCCATTTCTTTGCCCGTCCACACTTGCACGCCGGCGCAGCGTTGCTCTCCGTTGGGCAGACTCTCCATCACAAGCTGCGAGACGTGCGCGCCTGTCCACATCTGGAAATTGGGCCGGTTATAGCAAGTGGGGCGCAGAAAAGCCTTCGCTGCATTCCAACGGAAACCACTTTTTTGATTGACTTCAAAATAGCCTACGCCTTCGTTGTCGCCGGTGTTGAAATCCTCGCTGGCTGGAATGCCCGCCTGCTGCGCTGCGAGGGAGAAAGCATCCAAAATCTCCCAGCTCAGGCGCTGCTTTTCCACACGCCATTCACCCGTACTTCGGCCTGCCATCACATTGGCAGAGTTGCCATGCTGAGATGCGAATTTTTTAAGCTTTTCTGGCACTTCGCCGGCAGAAATACTGCGCTGAATGCTATCTAATTTGTAGTGATCTTCATGTGCCATGAAATCCGGCAAGCTGTTGTTCCAGCGCCACGCATCATCGCCCGTCGCATCGGCCCAACTGTCGTAATCTCGCGCTTGGCCGCGCATGTAAATCATGCCGTTGATCGAACTGCACCCCCCCAACACCTTGCCGCGCGGATAACGCAGCTTGCGGCCATTCAAGCCGGCGTCTTTCTCTGTTTGATACAGCCAATCCGTGCGCGGATTGCCAATGCAATACAGGTAGCCCACGGGAATATGAATCCAATGGTAGTTGTCCGCCTGCCCCGCCTCAATCAGCAAGACACGTTTATTCGGATTGCTACTGAGTCGATTGGCCAGCAAACAGCCCGCTGTGCCTGCGCCGATGATGATGTAGTCGAAGCTGGTTGAGGACATGGCGTAACGCTAAGAAGGATGAGGACTTTTCAAGCAAGCTCCGTAAATCTGGCTTTGCCAGTCCACTGGAGGTGTCCCCCTTGGGGGAAGGAGCCGCGAGGCGACATAGGGGGTTACTTCGAAGTCGGCATCGCGAATTCAGCGCCTTTGCCAATGCTATCCGGCCATCTTTGCATCACGGATTTTTGGCGAGTGTAAAAGCGTACACCCTCTTCACCGTAGGCATGCATGTCACCAAAAAGCGAGCGCTTCCAGCCACCAAAGCCGTGCCAGGCCATGGGCACAGGAATGGGGAC
>JANMFP010000067.1:0-3901 GCA_031378135.1 Variovorax sp.
CGTGGCAGGGTTGCCGCAGCCTTACCTGCGCAAAGCGGTGGTCAATGGCCTCGCGCGTGCGGAGAGCAGCGGTGCACTTGATGAGACCATTCCTAGCGAAATTTTAAGCAAAATAAGCCATCACCCGGCATGGAATCTGCGTGAAGCGCTATCATTTTTGCACTACCCAGCGGCAGATGTCACGCTCTCTCAGTTTGAAGACCGCACCCATCCCGCGTGGCAGCGCCTCAAAATTGAGGAGCTTCTGGCGCAGCAACTCTCCCAGCTCACCTCAAAAATGGAACGCGATGCGCTGCATGCGCCAGAGCTCAAGGCTGCAAACAATGGCTTGCATGAAAAGCTGCTCGCCACGCTGCCCTTTGCATTAACGCAAGCCCAGCGAAGAGTCAGCGAAGAAATCGCACAAGATTTATCGCAATCCCGCCCGATGCATCGCCTGCTGCAAGGCGATGTGGGTTCAGGCAAAACCATTGTGGCCGCGCTGGCCGCCGCCATCTGCGTGGATGCAGGCCACCAATGCGCGCTCATGGTGCCCACTGAGATTTTGGCGGAGCAGCATTTCCGCAAACTCGTGGTGCTGCTCGAGCCTTTGTTTGAGCCCTTGAACTTAAAAGTCGCATGGCTCACCGGCAGCCAAACCGCTAAACAAAGAAGAGAAGCGCTCGCCTTGATCGAGAGCGGCCAAGCCGCTCTGGTGGTGGGCACGCATGCCATCATTCAAGACAAAGTGATCTTCAAAAATCTCGCGCTCGCCATTGTGGATGAGCAGCATCGCTTCGGCGTAGCGCAGCGCTTGGCTCTGCGCGCGAAGATGAATGAAATTGGCCACGAGCCGCACTTGCTCATGATGACCGCCACGCCCATTCCGCGCACACTTGCCATGAGCTACTACGCGGATTTGAATGTGTCCACCATCGACGAGCTGCCGCCCGGCCGCACGCCCATCATCACCAAAGTGCTCTCCGATTCGCGCAAATCAGAGGTGATTGAGCGCATTGCCGATCAAATCAAGCGCGGGCGGCAGGTGTATTGGGTTTGCCCGTTGATTGAAGAATCAGAAATGCTCGATTTGACGAATGCCACACAAACGCATGCTGAGCTGTCTGAAGCCTTCCAAGGCCAGTTGGTTGGCCTGCTGCACTCGCGCATGCCGCCCGCAGAGAAAAAAGCCGTGATGCAACTCTTCACCAGCGGAGAGATGAAACTGCTCGTAAGCACCACGGTGATTGAAGTGGGCGTAGATGTGCCCAACGCATCGCTCATGGTGATTGAGCATGCCGAGCGCTTTGGCCTCTCGCAACTGCACCAGCTGCGCGGCAGAGTCGGGCGCGGCGCGGCGGCTTCGGCCTGCGTGCTGATTTATTCGACCGGCGAGAGCGGGCGTTTGGGCGATTTGGCCAAAGCGCGCCTGAAGGCAATGGCCGGCACGAACGACGGCTTTGAAATCGCCAGACTCGATTTAGAAATTCGCGGGCCCGGAGAATTTTTAGGCGCAAGGCAAAGCGGCGCAGCGCTGCTGCGCTTTGCAGATTTAGCAGAAGATGCCGCTCTGCTGGAGCGCATCCGCGCTATCGCCCCCGAGATGCTGCGCGATCATGCAGCTTTATCGCAGCAACATATTGAGCGCTGGATGGGCGGCAAAGTGGACTTTTTGAAAGCTTGAAAAGTAAGCTTTCGAAGCTTTCTGGCAGACGCAATCCGCATGGTTGCAAATATTAGCAATTCTTCTCTTGCATCTAAACCTACTGGTTGGTATGGTGCATACCAACCAGTAGGTTTAATCGACTCACACCATGCAAGACACCGCTCACCCCACCCGCACTAAGCTGCTCGATGCCGCGCTCAACGTGATCCGCGCCAAAGGCTACAGCGCCACCACGGTGGACGATATTTGTGTGGCCAGTGGGGTGGGCAAGGGCAGCTTCTTTCACCATTTCAAAAGCAAAGAAGAGTTGGCGATTGCCGCCACGCAGCATTGGAGTGCGGTCACGGGGGCCTTGTTTGAATCTGCGCCTTACCAACAAATTGCCGATCCGCGCGAGCGCATCTTGGCCTACATTGATTTCCGCTCGCACATCGTGCAAGGCGATTTGGCCGATGTCACTTGCCTGTTAGGCACCATGGTGCAAGAGACGTATGACAGCCACCCCGCCATCCGCACCGCATGCCGTGAAGGCATTGAGAGCCATGCCCGCACCCTTACGCCGATGATCGCGCAGGCCAAGGCGTTGTATGCGCCGCAGACCGATTGGAATGCAGAAAATCTTGCGCTCTACACCCAAGCCGCTTTGCAAGGTGCGTTCATTGTGGCCAAAGCGCAGGGCAATAGTGCGATAGCCACGCAGTTCATCACACACTTGCGCAACTATGTGCAAGGCTTGCTCACGCCCGCAGCCGCAACCGCAGCAGTCAACACAAAACTAGATACCTACATTGACGGCTACGTCATGGTCGTGCCAGAGGCCAACAAAGAGGCCTTCATCAAGCATGTGCAGCAGAGCATCCCGATCTACAAAGAATATGGCGCGCTGCGTGTATTTGACGCGTGGGCCGACGATTTACCCGGCGCAGGGCGCACCAACTCGTATGGGCATGCCATGCAGCTTGAAGCAGGTGAAAACATCGTCTTCTCATGGATCGAGTGGCCCACCAAAGCCATGCGCGATGCGGCGTGGCCGCTCATTCTGCGCGACCCCCGTATGAGCCCAGAGGAGAACTCTATGCCTTCCGATGCCAAGCGCATGCTGCGAGGCGGCTTTCAAACGATTGTGACTGCTTAACAAACTTTTATTGAAAAAGGAGTGATCATGGCAACCCAAAACGCGACCAAAGCCCCAGTGAAAGGGCCCGCATCCTACTTTCCCTCCATCGAGTCAAAGTATGGCGAACCTATTGAGCATTGGCTGAAAGTGCTGGACAAGATCAAAGAGCAAAAGCACATGCTGCAAGTGGAGCATTTGAAGACGGCACACAACATGGGCCATGGCCACGCCAATGCACTGGTTGCGTACCACCAAGCGAAAGGATCTAAATCATGATTGCAAAAAACACTCTCTGCCTCTGGTTTGACGGCAGCGCAGAAGAAGCTGCAAGCTTCTATGCACAGACGTTTCCCAACAGTTCGGTAGGCCGCGTTCATCGCGCGCCCGGCGATTATCCTGCGGGCAAGCAAGGTGATGTACTCACGGTTGAGTTCACGGTCTGCGGTATTGCCTGCCTTGGTCTGAACGGCGGCCCGGGCGTGCCACATACCGATGCGTTTTCATTTCAAATTTCCACGGAAGACCAAGCTGAGACGGATCGCCTCTGGCATGCCATCGTGAGCAACGGCGGCGCAGAGAGCGCCTGCGGTTGGTGCAAAGACCGCTGGGGTTTGTCTTGGCAAATCACGCCACGCGTCTTGATGGAGGCCATCACCGATACCAACCCGCAAGTTGCACAGCGCGCATTCACAGCCATGATGACGATGGGAAAAATCGACATCGCGGCGATTCAAACAGCGCGTCGTGGGTGAGGTATTTTTTAAGCAAAACCAGCACCTAGCCGGCATAGAATCTGCGCGAAGTGCTCATTATTTAGGAGTAATCATGTCAACCGGAACTGTTCAACTGCACCGCGTGCTTACTACCACGCCTGAGAAAATCTGGCGTGCGTTCACTCAACCGCGAGCGTTTGCGCGCTGGTTGCCACCCAATGGTTTTGTGGGCAACATCGAAAAGATGGAAGTCAAAGTAGGCGGCGCATGGCGTGGCTCCTTCATCAATTTCACTACAGGCAATGAGATGTTCTTTGGCGGCAATTATGTCGAGCTGAAAGAAAACGAAACTATCGCCTACACCGCCAAGTTCGACAACCCCCATCTCCCCGGCGAGATGACCACGCGCGTCACGATCAAAGCGGT
>JANMFP010000070.1:0-6883 GCA_031378135.1 Variovorax sp.
GGCTGAGATTGATGCCTTACTGTCTGATATCAATCAGGCTGGGTTGGGCCGTAGTTTGCTGTTTGAGTCCTTCAAACCAGGCGCAATTTCCGTCAAAGAATATTACGCTGAACTGCCTATCGCGTTGAAAATAACAGGCAAATATCACGACATTGGTGCGTTTGCAGCCGACGTCGCCAATCTATCACGCATCGTGACACTGAACAATCTTGTGATTACGCCAACCAAAGATGGCACATTGACTTTGGAATCTACAGCGCGAACTTATCGCTATCTGGATCCAGATGAGGTCAAAGCGCAACAGGCGGCGGCTAAGCCGGCTGCAGGAGCCAAAAAATGATGCAATTTAAAAGAACATGCATAGTTGTATTTCTTGCAGGCGTAACGCTTCTTTTATCGGCTTGTTTTAGTGATGATCAGCAAGATATTCGCCAGTGGATGCAGGAGCAGCGAAACGCTACCCGCCCGAGCGTATTGCCTATCCCAGAGCCAAAGCGATTCTCACCCGAGCCTTATAAGAATGATGTCTCGATAGAGCCTTTCAGCAATCAAAAACTAGCCCAAGCACTCAAACGGGAGGCCAGTCAAGCAACTGCGAACGCGGCATTGGTCGCTCCAGAGTTGAGCCGTCGCAAAGAAGTGCTTGAAGGCTATCCATTGGATGCCGTAGCCATGGTGGGTACCATGCTGCCAAAAGGCGTGCCCGTTGCATTGGTGAAAGTCGATAAATTACTTTACCAAGTACGGGTTGGCAACTACATCGGACAAAACTACGGCAAGGTTGTTAAGTTGTCGGAAACAGAATTGGTATTGCGTGAAATTGTGCAAGATGCAGCGGGCGAATGGATTGAGCGCCAAGCAAACTTGCAGCTTCAAGAGGGTTCAAAATGAAAGCATCGATGAAAAATATCTGGCAAGTGCCCAGCAAATACTTTGCTGGAGCACTGTTCTTGGTCTGTAGTGGTGTGACCATGGCGCAGAATGCCATTGAGAACTTAGCAGCCAGTGTCCGCGGTGGCGTAGAGGTTGTGCGTATAGATTTTGCACAACCTATTACTGCAGTTCCAACCGGATTCAGTGTACAAACCCCCGCACGAATTGCGCTGGACTTCCCAGGTTTTAACAATGCTTCAGGCAAAAACATTGTAGATATCAACCAAGGCAATCTGCGATCAGCCAACATTGTTCAAGCGGGAGAGCGCACGCGAGTCGTGCTTAATCTCAAACAAGCAGCGAATTACAAGACAGAAATTCAAGGCAAAAGTCTGCTTATTTCTTTAGACAGTGTTGCTGTGGCCACAGCGTCTCCTGCTACAAGTGCAGCTGCGCCAGCGCCTGGCTCCAGCTTTGCAGAGGCGCGTGCGCGAGATGTTCAATCTCTCAAAGATATTGATTTTCGCCGCAGCCAAGAAGGCGTAGGCCGTGTGGTGGTTGATCTTCCGAGCAACCAAGTTGGCGTGGATATCAAGCAACAAGGCCAGACTTTGGTGGTTGAGTTTCTTAAAACCAATTTGCCAGAAGGTTTGCGCCGCCGTCTGGATGTCGCTGATTTCGGCACACCAGTGCAACTGATTAGCACGACACAAATTGGTGATCGTGTACGTATGGTCGTAGAGCCCAAAGGTCAATGGGAACACAGCGCTTACCAAAGTGACAATCAATTTGTACTTGAAGTGCGCCAGCTAAAAATTGATCCTACCAAGCTGACTCAAGGCCCTGGATACAGCGGCGAGAAGTTATCTCTGAATTTCCAAAACATTGAAGTTCGTTCGCTGCTCCAAGTCATTGCCGATTTCACGAACTTTAACGTCGTCACATCAGATTCAGTGAGCGGAGCAGTGACGTTACGACTCAAGGATGTGCCTTGGGATCAGGCCTTAGACATCATCTTGCAAGCAAAAGGCTTGGGCATGCGCAAGAATGGCAATGTGCTGTGGATTGCACCCAAGGATGAATTGGCAGCTAAGGAAAAGCAAGAGCTTGAGGCCAAAGCTGCGCTGCAAACTTTGGAGCCGGTGCGCTCGCAAGCCATCCAACTCAATTACACCAAAGCAGCAGACATTGCTGCGCAACTCGGCACTTCAACGGGATCGGGCGCGAATGCAACCCGGCTTCTTTCCGCGCGTGGCAGTGTGATCGCTGAGCCCCGCACCAATCAAATCTTCGTCACTGATATCCCAAGCAAGCTCGAAGAAGTCCAGGCCTTGATCGCAAAGCTGGATGTTCCTGTGCGTCAAGTGATGATCGAAGCACGCATTGTGGAGGCATCTGATCAATTTGGTCGATCTCTGGGCGTAAAACTGGGCGGCGCTAACTTCGGTTCTGGTGGAAGTTTAGGAAATGGATCGCGGATTAACTGGGGCCCAAGCTACATTGGTACACCTCAACAGACTGGCGTTAATGGGGGCCAGTTCACGCCCGGCAACTCAACTTTCGGGGGGACTGCTGATTTTTTCAATATGCCAGCATCCGGTCAGAATGGATTTAATGCTGCATCGCTTGGTTTATTGCTTTTTAATTCTGCTGGTAGCAGATTGCTGAATTTGGAGTTATCAGCTCTCGAAGGCGACGGTAAAGGCCGGATCGTTTCTAGCCCAAGAGTTATCACTGCGGATCAAACCAAGGCCTTGATTGAGCAAGGTACGGAACTGCCATACCAAGTAGCAACTGCCAGTGGTGCAACTTCTATTGCATTCCGAAAGGCTAATTTGAAACTTGAAGTGACCCCGCAAATCACGCCTGAAGGAAACATCATCCTGGATGTAGACGTCAATAAAGATAGCGTAGGCCAAGCGACGGCTGCAGGTTTTGCCATCAATACAAAACACGTCAAGACTCAAGTGCTTATCGAAAATGGGGGCACTGTTGTTATCGGTGGTATTTTTGAGCTGATTGAAACGAATACTGAAACGAGAGTTCCTTTTGTGAGTGATATTCCAGGAGTTGGCAATCTGTTTAAGAACAAGAGCCGCACTGCTAACAAACAAGAATTGCTTGTTTTCATCACGCCGCGAATGGTTTCTGATCGCGCTGCTGCACGCTAAGTCTTCTTCGTGTGATCATTTTTATCGGCCTTCCCGGTTCCGGTAAGTCCACAGTGGGCCGGCAGCTTGCTCGCAAGTTGTCGGCTTCTTTCATGGACTCGGATCATTTGATTGAGCAGCGCTTGGGTTGCTCGATCAGGGAATATTTCGAGCGCGAAGGCGAGCAGGCGTTTCGGGATGTGGAGGAGGCTGTATTGGCGGAGGCCGTATCAATGCACGCCCATTCAAACATTTCCACCGTGTTGGCCACGGGCGGCGGGGCGGTGATTCGGGAGAATAATCGCCGGCTGCTACGCGGTGCGGGGCGGGTGATTTATTTGCGTTCTAGCCCAGAAGATTTGTACAAACGGCTGCGGCATGATCGAAATCGACCTTTGCTGCAAGGTGTTGATCCGATGCAGAGGCTCAAAGATTTGTATGCGCAGCGAGATCCGCTGTATCGGGAGACGGCGCATTTTCAAGTGGAAACTGGCCGACCCAGCGTGATCACGCTGGTGAACATGATCGTTATGCAACTGGAATTGGGCTCTGACGTACCCATGCAATGAACACATTGCGGATCAAAGCATGAACGTTTTGATGGCCTGACATTTAGCTCATTGTCTGCTTGGCGCGCCACTCTATTCAGCGCCTAATACCTCGTGGCGCACGGCATCAAATCATCAAGGAATATCGCGATTTGGCTCGGCAGCGCCACCTTCGCGCGGGCCAATCGTGCCCATGCGAGCTTTGAGGCTGGGCTGGCCGCCGAGGATCAGGCCATACACTGCGGCGTTGGCCGCTACCTTTTTTACATAGTCGCGCGTCTCTGCAAACGGCACATTTTCTGCCCATGCTGCGCCTTCCATGATCGGGCCATTGCGCCACACTCTGGGGCGACTGGGGCCTGCGTTGTAGGCGGCGGCAGCGAGCGGGCTAGAGCCTTGGAAATCATCGAGCACGAGCTTGAGGTAAGCCGTGCCGATGGCAATATTGGTGTCGCGGTTGTTCAGTTGATCTTGCGTGAACCCCGTTAGCCCGATTTTGTTAGCTGTCCACCTTGCAGTGGCGGGCATCACTTGCATGAGGCCAGATGCGCCTACTGACGATCTCGCATCCATGATGAAGCGCGATTCTTGACGGATCAGGCCATAGACGTATGCGGGATCGAGATTGATCTCGCGGCTGCGTTTGACGACGGCATCGCGAAAGGGCATGGGGAAGCGCTGATCGGGAGAGAAAGCTTCTTTGGTGCGCTCGCTGGTGTTGATGCAGCGATCCCAGACTTCCCGTTGGCAAGCAAAATCAGCAGCAGCCAGCAAATCGCGCTCGCTCATGCCGCCACGTGTGTGTAGATTGGTCGTGTAATTCCACTCGCGCACGCCGTCCGAGCGCAGGCCAATGGCGATGGCGTAGAGCGCACGATTGAGGCCTGGATTCAAGCGCGCTGCTTCTTTTTCTGTAGCACTCAGCGCAGCAGGTATAGCGGGGAGAGCCGGTTTTCTGCCTAATTCTTCCAGTGCAAGAATTTCATAAAAGCCGCGCACGGAGGCGATGCTCTCCAGCAAATTCACAGCTTCTTGCAGCTCGGGGCGCAACACCATCGTAGGTGAGGCACTTTGTGGTGTGCTGTTGACCATTTCTGGTTTGCCTTTGGCGATCTCGCGCAAGGCGCGAGCTTTCCAATAAACCCAAGTGCTGTCTTTTTTGCCTTCATCACTCATGGCATTGATCGCAGCCAGCACAACCGGCCAGCCAAGAGCCTCCGTGGTGGCGCGCAAAGCTGTGCGTGCTTTCCAGCCGAGCAAATCATCGTTTAAATGCTCATTGCGGGTTTTGGCGTAATACTCGCCAGCATCCGACGAAAGCTTGAGATTGGCTTGCTTGCCGATCACAGCCCAAGCCCAGCTGCGTTCCTCTGGCGAGAGCTGCACCGACCATTTGCTCTCTAATGCAGCCGCAGCTGCCTCTGGATCGTTACTGGCCATTTTGATGAGCGCAAGGGTGATGAGTTCTTTGCGGGTGTTGCCAGCGGCAATCGCGCGGGAAGAGAGATAGCGTGCAGGATTGGCATTGATTTCGCTAATGGCAGTGGCTGATTCTGGGGAAACGAGAGTTACGGCATTGGCAGCCGCGCGCGGGCGATTGCCTTCGATCGACAGACGCGCTTCTTTCCACACATCAAGCGCTGAGATTTGCTTGGCTTCGAGCAAGCCACCTGCGGCCAGAGTGCAGCCGTCTTCCGCATCACGAATGCCATACCAATTGCGCAGCACCTCTTGCGCGGCTGCATCACCAGCCACTGCGCCGCGCAAGCGATCTATATGCAGCGCATAGCAGCGCACTTCGCGATCATCGTTCATACGGTATTTCGCGTACTCGCTGGAGAAATTGCCCCAATCGCGCCGCTGGCCGAGCAGCTGAAGCCAATCGTTGCGAAGGCGATCCTCTTGGTAAGTGCCAGCGATGCTTTGCATCACCGATTGAATCTCCGCGCCGCTGGCCTCGCCAAGCCGCGCCTTCATCTCCCAATAGACGCCCCAGGGCTCGAGCGCATGGCCGCGCACTTGCGGCAACAATGCAGAGAGCCGCGCTTTATCGCCGCGCTTGGAAGCTTCGCTCATCTGTACGATCACATCATCGCCGCGTTGCGTTTGGGATAAAGCGGCGCTGATGAGCAAAATATTGCACAAACCTGCCAGAATGAATGTCTTAAATACTTGCATGCCTACATTATGAATGCTGAGAAAAAAGCCCAGCGCGCGCGGCTGATTGAAGAGCGATTGAATCTGCCAGACCGCATGGAGCGCGCCTCCGATTTGCAGCGTGTGCTGCGGGCATTTTTGGTGGGGCGCTCAGACGAAATCATTGGCGTGTATTGGCCGATCAAGGGCGAGTTTGATGCACTGCCGGCGCTCTATCGCTGGCAAGAAGACGCGTTGCTTGGATCGGGGCTGGATGATGTTGCGCCAGAGGCAGGAGACCCGTTAGAACCTCAGATCTTGAAAGAAAATCAGCCGATAGCCGGCGTAAAACCTGCACGAAGCGCTACTGAATTTATAGCAAACCTGATGGATTCAACGCAGGCTGCCGCAGCGCATGCTGCCTTGCCAGCGGGGCCGCTGGCATCGCGCCGCAAGATCGGCCTGCCGGTGGTGGATCGGGTTCACAAAACCTTGCAGTTTCACGCTTGGTGGCCGGGCTGCCCGATGGAAAACGATGCTTACGATATTCCTAAGCCAAAAGGGACGGATGTGATCGTGCCCACTTTGCTGCTGGTGCCTTGCTTGGGCTTTGGGCCGGGTGGGTTTCGATTGGGCTATGGCGGTGGGTTTTACGACCGCACGTTGGCTGAAATTTCTCCGAAGCCGTTCACTGTGGGCTTAGGTTTTGCGAATGGCTATGTGAGCAATTTTGCACCCGAGGCGCATGATGTGCCGCTGGATGCGATTCTCACAGATCATGGGCAAATGTGGCCTGTTTGAGCTGATAGCCGGCCTATTTATTGCGTGGGTTGCTATTAATTTTGTAGTACTCTGTCCGTTGGTTTTGGGTAGAGCGGCCACGTCTGCGCTTGGGGCATCCCCCTCCGCGAATGTCCTCCTTCGGGCTTTGCCCGAATTCCCCCTTTATTTCGCTGCGGGAGATACCCCAACCGCAGCCGAGGCCTGTTAGTTCACTTGAGAGCTTCGTTCGCCCACGTTAACTACTTCAAAGCCATCAGCGCGCCAGGATTGGAAAGGCACAGTCCTAGGCACACCAAACCCTCAAGCCAGCAAAGCAGTCGCCTCAACCTCAATCAACACATCAGAAGACGGCAACATGCCCGAGACTTCCACCACAGTGCTCACCACTCCAGC
>JANMFP010000186.1:0-2391 GCA_031378135.1 Variovorax sp.
ATTGCCATCCAATAAAGCTGCGAAAAACGATCCACGCATTCCCGATTTCAAGAAAATCAAATTCATCAATTACGACTACGCAAAATATGGCGCATCGGCTGAGCGCCGTCGTTTGATTGCGAAGTGGGAAAAAGAAGTGAACTCGTTGCCACGTTAATGCCAAGTATTGACTCATTGAAAGACTTTGGTATGCAACGTATGACATCGAGCGGGCTCGAATCTCGTAACGCAAAAGCTTGGCTCGCTGGATTATTGAGCGCATTGAGTTTGCTGAGCGCCTCCGGCGTGAGTGCGCAACAGCTCAACATCGTTTGCAGCATGAATCCAGAGTGGTGCCGAAATGCCGCACTGATTTATGAGCGCACAGCCAATGTGAAAGTCAGCGTGATCAACAAGCCGACAGGTGAGTCTTTCGCGCAAATCGTTGCAGAAAAAGAACGGCCTAAAGTTGATGTGTGGTTTGGCGGCACGTCAGACCCACATTTTCAAGCGGCAGAGCAAGGGCTCACGGTGGAATACCGCTCGCCTTTGCTCTCGCAGCTGCACCCTTGGGCGCAAGATGCAGCAAAAGCTGCGGGATACAAGACGGTTGGTTTGTATTCGGAAGTCTTGGGTATCGCTTTCAACACTGAACTGCTCGCTAAGAAAAAATTAGCGGCGCCTAAGTGCTGGAAAGATTTGGCCAATCCGATCTACAAGGGTGAAGTGCAAATGGCCAATGCGCAATCGAGCGGCACGAGCTATGTAGCGATTGCAACTTTTGTACAAATCATGGGCGAGGAGAATGCGTTTGCTTTCATGAAGGCCATGCATAAAAACATCAACACGTATTCTCGCCAAGGCCTCGGGCCAATCAAAGCCGTGGCCAAAGGCGAGAGCGCCGTGTCCGTGAGCTTCTTGCACAATGCTGCGCAAGAGGCCGAGCAAAAGTTTCCTGTGGCCTACGTCGCAGCTTGCGAAGGCACGGGCTATAGCGTCGGTGCGATGAGCATCGTGAAGGGTGCGCCGCATTTGGAGGAAGCCAAAAAATTCTACGACTGGGCTTTATCGCCAGCAGGGCAAAGAGTCGCTGCAACCTCGCGCTCATACCAATTCCCTTCCAACAAAGCCACGCCCATTCCTGAGGGAGCGCCCAACTTGAAGGGCGCAAAATTCATCAACTATGACCTCGCTAAATTCGGCGCCAGTGCAGAGCGTCGCCGCTTGATTGAGCGTTGGGAAAAAGAGGTTAGCTCGCAAGCGCGTTGAAGATGAATTGACGCTCAAGACAAGCCAGAGTTTAGGGCTGGACGGATGCAAGGCGGGGTAGCAAGGCAAGTGACGTGTTGATCAAATTGCAGCGAGAGCCTTCGAAAAAATATAAACACCATGAATTCAAACATCACAGATTCCAGTTCCCATCCTAATCGTGCCATCGTAGCTTGGCTCGTGATCGGCTTGCTCGCCTATTTGGCGATGCCTTGGTATGCAATTCAAGACAGCAACGGCCTACTGCAAATCCCGAATGTGTTCAGCAGCTCCGAGGCGGGCAATGGCTTGATGCAAGCGAGCGCGCATGGCAAACCTTGGCTTTGGCTGGGCTTGGTGGGTTTGCTGCTGGCGGGACTATCAAGCATGATGCTGCCCACTAAAAAGCAAGGCGCAGTGCTGATGGCCGGCGGCGCGTTTGGTTTGCTCGGTCTGCTGGGCTCGGCATTTAGCATCGGCTCCAAAGGCTGGTCGTTCGCATGGATGAATGCGAGCTTTGGTGAGCTTGCGAATCATCAATTTGGCATCGGTTGGGGCGCTGTGATCGTGCTTGTGGCATTGGTTGTGCTCATGGCTTTTGGCGCGGCTCGTCGAGGATTTTTCAAAGGCGATTTGTTTATTGCAGCTGCTGTGTTCAGCTGCGCGGCCTTGCTTGCGCTCTTCATCATGTTCCCCGTGCTTAAAGCCTTGAGCGCGGCGTTCTTTGTGCAATCGGATGATGGCGTGAGCAGCTTTGCACCCACCTCGATGTGGACGCGCATTGCGAGTGAGCGCAACTTTGGATTGAGCTGCGTGGTGGGCGGCCAGCGCTGCGGTGTCGCCTGGAACACGCTTTTTCTTGGCCTCATGACAGCCACCTCCACCACCGTCTTGGGCACGCTCATGGCCCTGATGGCTGAGCGTGCGAGTAAGCGCTACACGAAGCCGCTTAATATTTTGGCCATGCTGCCGATCATCACGCCGCCGTTTGTGGTGGGACTCGGTTTGATTTTGCTGTTTGGACGCGCAGGCGTGGCCAATCAATTTTTGGAATGGGCGTTTGGCATTGAGCCGACGCGCTGGTTCTACGGCTGGTTTGGCGTATGGATCGCGCAAACATTTGCGTTCACGCCGATTGCCTTCATGATCATGCGTGGCGTGGTG
>JANMFP010000188.1:0-15900 GCA_031378135.1 Variovorax sp.
CAGCAATTCCGAATCCATTGTTCGTTGCCGCTGCAATCTGGCCGGTGATGAAGCTGCCGTGCCAAGAGCTATCCGCAGGACTGCAGCCAGCAAAAATCGGGCTGGCTGCCTCTTGCGTAGTGACCCAATCCCCAGGATCAGATGCATCGGCATCACGCCCATCGCCATCGTTGGAGCTGTCCACATCTGCCACAAAATCATAGCCTTGAAGCAATCGGCCGCCCATGGCTTGCAAATCTGGATGGTTGCGCAGCACGCCCGTATCCAACACAGCCACCGTAATGGTCGAGGTGCCGGTCGTGATCGCCCAAGTGCTGCTCATGTTGAGCGCGGAAGCTGCGCCTACACGCGTGCCCAAATGCCATTGCAAGGGGAATTGGGTGTCGTTGGGCACCTGTGCAAGCTGCACGCGCACATTGGGCTCGACGAAGGCCACATCAGGATGCAAGCGGAGGCGGCGCATCGTGTCTTCTAATTGAGCACCTTGCAACGGCTGGGCAAAGCGCATCAAGCGGTGATCGCCACTTAAAAAGCGGTGCGAAAAGTCCTTCACGCCCGAACCTTGCGCAACCTTAGCCATGCGCTCTTGCGCGAGGTCTTCGCGCTTGGCGTGTGCTGCGCTAGGCAAATCCCGGCTGAATTCCGATTGCGCGCCCGGCTTGAGCTGAATGATCAGGCCGTGAGCGATAACGTTCGCCTGAGCCACTGCCGCGCTATGCGCAGTCAGGCCGAGAACCAAGGAAAGAAGAAGGGGAAATAAAAAACGTTTCATGCTGTTTTGTAGCATAAATTGATGACGCCCCCAAGGGTTTCGCTCTGGGCGAAACCCTTGTTTACAGAACACTTACCTTACTTGGCAGCCACCACGCGCGCCATCTCCAAGCATTTGTTAGAGTAACCCCACTCGTTGTCATACCAGCTCACGACTTTGACGAAGGTGCTATCCAGCGCGAGGCCGGCCTCGGCATCAAACACACTGGTGCAGACCTCACCGCGGAAATCGGTAGCGACGACTTTGTCTTCGGTGTAGCCGAGCACACCCTTCATCGCACCTTGGCTTTGCGCTTTCATCTCGGCGCAAATCTCAGCATACGTGGCGGGATTGTTGAGCTCAACCGTCAGGTCAACCACAGACACATCGCTGGTGGGCACGCGAAACGCCATGCCTGTGAGCTTTTTGTTGAGCTCAGGAATCACGACGCCCACTGCTTTGGCAGCGCCTGTAGAAGATGGAATGATGTTTTCCAAAATGCCGCGTCCGCCGCGCCAATCTTTGTTGGATGGGCCATCCACGGTTTTTTGCGTGGCAGTCGCTGCATGAACCGTCGTCATCAAACCGCGCTTGATGCCCCATTTGTCGTTGAGCACTTTGGCCACGGGCGCCAGGCAGTTCGTTGTGCAAGATGCATTGGAAATGATCGTTTGGCCAGCGTAGGTTGTATGGTTCACGCCATAGACGAACATGGGTGTGTCGTCTTTGGAAGGCGCTGAGAAAATCACTTTTTTTGCGCCTGCAGCCAGGTGCATTTCGCCCGCTTCTTTGGTGAGGAAGAGACCCGTCGCTTCCAGCACCACATCCGCGCCCACTTCATTCCATTTGAGCGCTTTGGGATCCTTCTCAGCAGTGAGGCGAATCTTTTTACCATTCACAACCAAGGTGTTGCCTTCAACAGCTACCGTGCCTTTGAAGCGGCCGTGCACGCTGTCATACGTCAGCATGTATGCCAAATAATCGGGCTCAAGTAAATCATTGATCGCCACGATTTCAATATCAGAAAAATTTTGCACTGCGGCGCGAAACACCATGCGACCGATGCGGCCAAATCCGTTGATACCTAACTTAATGGTCATTCTTCACTCCAAAATATAAGAAAACACTCAGTCAGAACGCGTTAAGTGCTGATGCACCAACGCGCTCTTGCTCAGGGCTTTGCGATTCGGTTAAACGCGGCAGCCGAGCTGGCCTTTTTTGCTGTTTTCGTAGTAAGTTAAATCGCCAGGGCAGCTGACTTTCGGCTCTGGGATTTTCGTGTCGGCTTTAGCAAAGCATGAGAAGGCTTGCGTCTTCTTGTTCACACCAGCTTTGGTGAGCGTCCAGCCTGCAGGGCACACGCTTGCGGGCTTGGCTGCGGCAGCTGATGCACCAGCGGCGGGCGCAGCAGCTGGAGCTGGTGCTGCAGCCACTGGCGCAGCAACAGCAGCCACCGTGATGGCTTTGTTGATGTTTTTGCCAGAGCATTTGAGTGACGAACCAGAGTGCTTGGGCTCTGCGATCACGGTGTAGTTACCAGGCTTGGTGTAGGTGTGCGTCAACACGTAAGGCAAATCCTTGACTTGGTTGATGCGAGCCGCCTCGGTACGGCCATCGCCCATGACGATTTTCATGCCGCAATTGGGAGTATCTGCATTGGTGAACTCCAACGTGATTTTGACTTGCTCACCCACCTTAGGAGAGGCTGGCTCGACTTTGAGGCCAGATAAGGTCTGAGCTTGGGCGCCGACAGAGGCAAGTGAGGCAAGCGCCAGCAAACAAGCTGCTAGGGATAGTTTTTTCATCGTAGTTTCCTTGAGGTAAATGATGCATATTGAAAAGCTTAGCGCTTAGCGAGCACAGCGCGCGCTGTGTCGGCTACATTTTGCGCCGTAAATCCGAAATGTTTGAACAAAACTGGCGCAGGGGCAGATTCGCCATAAGTGTCGAGACCGACAACGGCTGCGCAGCCGTATTTCCACCAACCATTCGTCACGCCCATCTCGACCGCCACGCGAGGCAGATTCGCGGGGAGCACGAGGGCTTTGTACACTGCAGTTTGGCGATCAAATGTGGTGGTGCTCGGCACAGAAACGACGCGAGCCGCTATCTTTTGTGCAGCAAGGAGTTTTTGCGCATCGAGTGCGAGGCCAACTTCTGAACCGCTGGCCATGAGCACGATTTGTACTTTTTTCTTCAAACCAATGTACTCTGGTTCGGAGAGGACGTATGCGCCTTTGTCGATGTTGTCTGCCGTTTGTTTTGGCAAATAAGGCAAGTTCTGACGAGAGAGCAGCAAGGCTGTTGGCTTGTTTTTATTGGCCAATGCAGTAGCCCATGCAATTGCCGTTTCCAAAGTATCGGCTGGGCGCCACACATCGAGATTGGGGATCAAGCGCAGGCTGGCGGCATGCTCTACCGATTGGTGCGTGGGACCATCTTCACCCAAACCAATAGAGTCGTGCGTGAACACATGGATCACGCGCTGCTTCATGAGCGCAGCCATGCGAATCGCGTTGCGGCTGTAGTCGCTGAAGGTGAGGAATGTGCCGCCATAGGGAATGTAACCGCCATGCAGCGCCACGCCGTTCATGATGGCAGCCATGCCGAATTCGCGCACGCCGTAGTTGATGTGGCGACCAAGTTTGCCTTCGGCATCGCGCTTGACATCGCCTGCCAAATCAATGCGCAGGGCGGGTGTGGATTTGGTGTTGGTGAGATTCGAGCCTGTCAAATCGGCACTGCCGCCGAGCAGTTCAGGCAAGGCCGCGGTGAAAGCTTCTAACGCGAGTTGGCTGGCTTTGCGGCTGGCAACGGTTTCTGCTTTGGTGTGGGTTGCAGCCAGAGTTTCGGCGACGAGTTTTGAAAAACCTTTGGGCAACACGCCCGCCATGCGGCGCTTGAATTCTTCGGCTTGTGCGGGAAACGCGACGGCGTAGGCAGCGAATTGCGCATCCCATGCAGCTTCTTTCTTCGCGCCGTTGGCCTTTGCATCCCAAGCTGCGTAAACATCAGCAGGGATTTCAAACGGTGCGTGATTCCAGCCCAGCGCTTCGCGCGTGAGTTTGATTTCTTCTGCGCCGAGTGGCTCGCCATGCGCTTTGCTGGTGTTGGCGCGATTCGGGCTACCTTTGCCAATGTGCGTTTTGCAGATGATGAGCGTGGGCTGGGTGGCAGATTTCTTCGCATCAGCAATCGCGCGGCTCACGGCTTTGGCGTCGTGCCCGTCGATCGCATCGATCACGTTCCACTGGTAGCTCTTGAAGCGGCCGGCCACATCGTCCACATACCAAGGCGCGACTTGGCCGTCAATCGAAATGCCGTTGTCGTCGTACAGCGCGATCAGCTTGTTGAGTTTCCACGCGCCAGCGAGCGCGCATGCCTCGTGCGAAATGCCTTCCATCATGCAACCGTCGCCGAGGAAGGTGTAGGTGAAGTGATCGACGATCTTGTGTTTGGGCTGATTGAACTCTGCCGCCAGCAGCTTTTCAGCCAGCGCCATGCCCACTGCATTGGTGATGCCTTGGCCGAGCGGGCCAGTGGTCGTTTCAATGCCCGGCGTGACGCCTACCTCGGGGTGACCAGCGGTTTTGCTGTGGAGCTGGCGAAAATTTTTGAGCTCTTGAATCGGCAGGTCATAACCCGTGAGGTGCAAGAGCGAATAAATCAACATCGAACCGTGACCGTTTGACAAAACGAAACGATCACGGTTGGCCCAGTGTGGATTCGTCGGGTTGTGGCTCAAATGCTCATTCCACAGCGCAACCGCCATGTCCGCCATGCCCATCGGCGCACCAGGATGACCAGAATTGGCGGCTTGGACAGCGTCCATCGACAGGGCACGGATGGCGTTGGCCATGTTTGAAGTGTTTGCGCTCATGGGTGTAATGAATTGGAGATCGGGGAAACCCGTAATTTTAGCGGCCAGTGTGGCTCACTGGGTTTGTCTCGGTTTCGGCTTTACGATAGCCAGATGCAAGGCCTTCACCTCACCGCCGATTTATCTGATTGCCAATGCGATGCGGCTTGGCTGACTGACGCAGAACGTTTGGGCACAGCGTGCATACAAGCGGTAAAAAATTCAGGCTTGCAGGCTGTGGCGCAGTTGTTTCATACCTTTCCTTCTGCTGAAGGAAGCGCGAGCGGCGTCACAGCAACCGTGTTGCTCGCTGAGAGCCATTTGTGCGTTCACACTTGGCCGGAGAAGCAGGCCGTGACGCTGGATGTGTATGTTTGCAATTTCGGTGGCGATCATTCCGACAAGGCGCGCGCATTGATGGCAGAGCTGATGAAGCTTTTTGCACCGGGCAAAGTGGCTGTGAATGCGCTGGAGCGTGGTGCAATTTAAAGCGCAGAGTGCAAGCCACGCGAGTATTCAGGACACCGCGTGTAGCCCACGCGAGTATTCAGGACACCGCGTGTAGCCCACGCGTGAAGGCCTCTTCAAACACGCTGTAACCGCTCCAATCGCTGTGGGCGAAGCGCAGGCGCGCGGTAGCAGGCGTTGCACGAGCGGAGTATTGCTTTGATTTTGATAGCGCTCCGCGCAACAAATACGCCGGCGACTGGCCAATTTGGCTTATAAATTGCGGTGTAGGCACGGCCATGGCGTGGCCGTAGCGGGTGATGTTGATCTGCTGGGCGCGGCGGGTGATGTCTGGGTGGGCTTGGGCTATTTCAGCCAGAGCGCGGTCTCGAAGCTCAGCCCATGTGGCTTTGAGCAAGGCTTGGCGCTGCGCTTTTCCTGCGCCGCTGGCGTGGTAGTAGGTGAGCACCGTCTCGCCCGGTGCTGTGCGCGTGCTTTGGTGCATGGCATCGACGTAGCCCAGGCCCGTGCCGCCGTAGATCACGTTATCCCAAGCCGGGAATGCGCCTTGGCCGTTGTCATGCAGCGGGGCGTCGACATGAATATTGGCGACCCACCAGCTCGATTGCACGCAGTTGGCCGCTGCTGATTTCAAAAAATCTGGCGCATTTTCCACCACACGCGAAGCCACATGCAAAGGCAGGGCAACGATGCAGCGCTGCGCCGCATAGCGCTGCACGCGGCGGCCGGGCAGATCAAGCGCGTCGATCAGCACTTCGTTTTTGCTTTCCTCAATGCGCAACACCATTTGCTGGGTCTGCAAGCGGTCTTTCAAAGGCGCGGCCAATGCTTGGGTGAGAAAGCCATTGCCCTGCGGCCAGGTGAGCACGCCTTCCTTTTCGCTGGCCTGCTGACTCGTCTGTTCACTCGGCGCATAGAAGCCATGGCGCGCCGCGAAATAATGCATACCGGCAAAGGTGCTCACAGCATCGATGCCTGCGCCGTAATCATCGCGGCAGCAGTAATCTAAATACCAACGCAGATGCGGATCAGTGAGTCCTTGTGTATCTAGGTACGCTATAAAAACAGTAGCGGCCTGTGCAATATTTATGCCGGGTATTGACCGTTTTTGCTTAAAATTTTCTCTAAAACTTGGCTTCAGAGGCATGCTGAATGCACCTGTGGCCTGCCATTGCGCAACCAGCCGAGCAAAGCGCTGATACTGCGCCCCTGTCTCTGCTCGGATGCCCTGCGTGGGCAGCAAACCTTCTTGCCAAGCGCCATTAAAAAACAACCTTTCTTGTGGGCTATGGCACAACGCTTTTTCGTCATACGTCCAGCGGCCTGCCATGCGCTTGCGAATACCCAACTCTTCCAAAAAATCTTGCACTTCCGGCGCATCGTCGCTGGGCACGGGCAGGTAATGTGCTCCCAATGGATACGCCATATTATGATGCGCCATGCCAACCAAAGAGCCACCACGCGCATTGCCGCCCGCTTCAGCCTCCAGATCCAGCAACACAAAGTCTTCCATGCCTTGCATGCGCAGCGCCCGAGCAGCAGACAAGCCCGCCACACCTCCGCCAGCAATCAAGGTGTGCACTTTGCAAACAGGGCCACCTTCGTAAGCAGGCAGTTTGGCTTCGCGCAGAAGATGGCCAACTTGCGGCGAGCTACCCACAAAGCCTCCGGTGATTTTGCTCAACTGATCGGGCTCTGGGCTGCAAGCAGCAAGCGGCACGAGCGCTGCCGCACCCAGCACATCACGGCGCTTGATCCCAAAATTCATCGGCTAACCTTGCCCCATTCTTCCTCGAAGGTGAGCACCAGCGTTTGATTACTCATGCGATTGGGCTCAGCAGCCACGCGGCTCATGTCTTGCGGAAAATCAAACAGTAGCGGCAAAGTTTGTGCATTTAAAAACCGCAAATCTTTGGGTAGCGCGTCTTGCGCAATCACTGGCTTGAATGGCCTGCGGCTGGCCACAATAAAACCCCATTCGCCAAAGCTAGGCACATGCGCGTGATAAGGCCTCGCAGTTAAGCCCACCTCTTCAATCGTGCGCACCACCGTCCAAAAACTCTTTCGCGCCACCAGCGGCGATGTGCTTTGAATCACTGCATAGCCGCTGGCTGAAAGCGCCTTATCCAGCAGCGCGTAAAACGAGGTGGAATAGAGCTTGCCCAAAGAGAAATTGCTTGGATCAGGAAAATCCACCACGATCACATCAAACACTTCGCTTGTATTTTCTAAAAACTTGAAAGCATCGGTATTGATGATTTTGAGCTTCGGAGATTTCAAGGCGCCGCCATTCAGAGCCGCCAGTTGCGTGTTGTCTGAGAACAATCGCGTCATATTCGGATCGAGCTCCACCAAAGTCACGCTCTCTACGCTCGCGTATTTGAGCACCTCGCGCACCGCCATCCCATCTCCGCCGCCTAGCACCGCCACTTTTTTCGGCGCGCCATGCGCTGCCATCGCAGGATGCACCAAGGCCTCGTGGTAGCGATACTCATCGCGCTGCGCAAATTGCAAATTACCATTCAAATACAAGCGATGCCCCGCCTTGCCATTCGTCACCACAATGCGTTGATACGGCGAGGTCGTGGTGAACACGATGTTGTCTTGGTAAAACCGATCTTCCGCGAGCGTGGTGATTTTTTCGGCTTGCCAGAATGCTGCGAACAGCGCAGCAATCACCACAAGCGCCGCCGTCAAATGCGCCTTAAACGCACGCAGCTCATGGCGAAACAACCACACAGCCCACAGCGCCACAGCCGCGTTAAGCAAACCAAACAGCAGCCCCGTGCGCACCAGCCCGAGCTGCGGCACGAGCAGCAATGGAAATGCGAGGCTCACCGCGAGCGCTCCCAAATAATCAAAGGTGAGCACCTGCGAGACCAAATCTTTGAGCTGAGTATTGCGCTTCAAAATCCGCATCACGATAGGAATTTCCAAGCCCACCAGCGTGCCCACCAGCATCACCAAGCTATAAAGCAAAAACCGAAAACCTTGCGGCGCATACGCATTCGCTAAAAACAAAATTGCCGGCAGCGCGCCACCAATCACCGCAATCAACAATTCAATGCGCAAAAACTGCGCTGGCAACTGTCGCTCGATATATCGCGAGAGCCAACTGCCCACACCCATGGCAAACAAATACGTGCCGATGATGGTGGAGAACTGCAGGATCGAATCACCCAGCACATAGGAAGCAATCGCACCAGCGGCGAGCTCATACAACAAACCACAAGCCGCCACGACAAAGACGCTGGCAAGCAGGGCGAGTTCTATCGGGGCTGGTTGGCTTTTGATGGGGGCTGTTGGCTGGGTTGACATTTTTCAGTCCGGACGCAGAAGACGCAAAGGTTACGCAGAAAACGCAGAAAACGCAGAAGGAATACAAAAAAGAAAGATTAAAGATTCAAGCTAAATCAATGCACTTGCATTTTTGTATTTTCTTTTTTGGTATTCCTTCTGCGTCCGGTATTCTCTTCCGGTTGCCGCATTCAGAAATTCAACCGTGAATCGCGGCAGCTACGATGATGGAGATGCCCAGACTCATCGCCGCGACCACAAGCCCAAGGGCGACATTTTGCTTTTCGACGATTTCTTCCCACAAGTTATAGGGCGTGATCTTGTCGATGATGATGAAACAGAGCCAAAAAATCACCACGCCGATCAGCGCGAAGACAATGGAGCCTAGAAAAGCGCCGGGTTTGAGCCATTCAACCATGATGAATCTCCTTCAGTAAAAATAAATACCATTACTTATGCCCGCCGCCGCCTGAGCTGTAGCCGCCATAGCTGCCTCCTGAGCTTCGGGCGCTTGACGAGCAATTCTCGCGCTGCGGATCGCAATCGCGGCTGCAGCGCGACATCATCGAGAAGACGATGAAGATGATCACCAACACAACGATCCAGCCCACGACACCCAAGCTGCCGCCAGAAGACAAAGGCTTCACATCATCGCGCTCAAATTTAGCCTCTTGCCCTTTGAGCTTGAATGCGCTGACCACTGTGCTCGCCGCGAGTTTGCTGCCGATGGACCATGTGACTTCTTGGCCACTTCCACCGCTGCCCTTGCCCGCGCTTTGCTCGCGCGAAAGCAGCAAAGCGCCATGGGCGTAATCCTCGTTATAAGTTTTTTGGCCGCGCTCCACGCGCCAATAAAACTCGCCAGCCACATAGTTCGTCTCGGCTTTGTAGGCGTATTGTTGGGTGAAGGTGTTGCCTTGGTATTTCACCTGCCGGCTTGTTTGTGCTTCAGGCGCGCCCGTGGTGGGTTTGACCAAGCTCCAGCCATCGCTTGCATCCACCAAAAATTGAAAGCCTGCCTTGCTGTTGTAGAGCAAATACTCATCCCAGCCAAAGCTCTCATCTTCATCGCCGACCTCTTGACCCATGCGATGCTGAAAGCCCACGATTTGCCAGCTCTTGCCTTGCAGCGTGCCCATCGTGCCAATCGGAATCAGCGGGCGCACTGGCTCATCTTGAATCGCATGGCTAAGCTCGCCGCCGATGCCTTGCGACACATCAATCAAACTGTTGCATGAGCCGCAAGTGATGCTCTTACTTATCTCCAGTTTGACGGATACAGCGCTGCCGCAATTGGGGCAATTGAAATGCCTGCCTTTGACTTCTTTCCCACCTTGGCCTGTTGCATTCGTGAGATCACGCAGACCTGTGAGCTGCAAATTCTCCAAGAGCACGCTCACGCCAGAGGCGAGCGTGGGCGGCTGCGCAGAGTAATCAATGCTAATCACCTCGCCTTGGCTGCTGCGAAGCTCCACCACCGTGAAACTCGTGCCCATCGGCGGCAATTTAGGCAGCTCGCCCTGCGCCGACATGAGCGCCACCTCAGCAATCGATGCCACGCTGTAGGCGCGCCCATTGATCGCCGTAGTGTTGCCCAAAACCCATTGCTCAGGCTTGGGCAGCGTGCGTTGCGTGCTCGCATTGACGCTCCACACAAAGCTGCCGTTGTCTTCAGACAAGCTAGCCGTGCTGCCATCATCCAAAGCGCAAAGCCATTCGCTCCAGCTGCCATCTCGGGTTTTGTACTGCAGCCGGCCAACAACCGTGAAGCCAATCGTGTTGTACTTGCCTTGGGAGAAGAGTTGCAGTGGCGAGTAATCGTCAAACACCTCGCTCATCTTGCCAATGCGCGAGAGCGCATCACCGTCGCGCACGATGGTGCTTTGGCAAAAACCGCAAACCGCATGCGTGGAGGCGAGCGAGCGAAACTCCACCGCCGCGCCGCAGCCTGGGCAGGCGGCGCGGT
This sequence comes from Variovorax sp., assembly GCA_031378135.1. Taxonomy (GTDB): domain Bacteria; phylum Pseudomonadota; class Gammaproteobacteria; order Burkholderiales; family Burkholderiaceae_C; genus JANMDU01. Next base: position 10,342 of record JANMFP010000188.1, read on the forward strand.
AAGCTCGCTGAACAGAGGTATCAGCCACAGTCAAGAACAAGTACTGTGTTTAAACCAATTTTTTCAGCAACTCTGCCTTCTTCGCGCTGAACTCTTCATCGGTCAAGATACCTTTGGCTTTCAAATCACCGAGCTTTTCCAACATGCCCATGACGTCGTCAGGTTTGACCACGGCTGCAGCCGCTTGCGCAGCGGCAGCGCTTGCAGCATTTGCGCCACCGGCCAACCCGGCTTGAAGGTTCTGCGCCATGATTTGCCCCATGGCCAGGCCTGCGCCCATTCCCATCGCATCGCCCGCTATGCCCGAGCCACCTCCAGCGCCGCCCGAATTTTCTGCAAACTTCGGAATCGCCTGCGCGGTTTGGTATTGCATGAATTTGCCCATGTCGTTGCCGACCATGCCCATGCCGATTTTCTGGTCGAGAATTTTTTGCAGCTCTTCGGGCAGCGAGACGTTTTGCACCGTCATCGCATCGAGTTTGAGGCCAATCTTGGCAAACTCGGGCGCAAGCGCTGCGCTCATCGCTTGCGCGAAAGCTTGCTGATTCGCTGCCAAATCGAGGAAGGGAATGCCGCTCGCTGCAATCGCGTTGCTGATGTGTTGCAACACCAAACCACGCAGTTGTCCATCAAGCTCTTCGGCGTGATAAACATCGCGCGTGCCCGAAATTTCTGTATGAAACAGCTTCGGGTCGGCAATGCGAAACGCGTAGTTGCCAAAAGCCCGCAAGCGCACCGCGCCAAAGTCTTTGTCGCGAATGCTAATCGGCTGCGGCGTGCCCCATTTGGCGTCCAGCTGCTGGCGTGTCGAGAAGAAATACACATCGCTTTTGAACGGGGATTCAAACAGTTTGTCCCAATTCTTCAGATAAGTGAGCACCGGCAAGGTTTGCGTGCCCAGCTTGTACATGCCCGGGCCAAACACATCGGCCACTTTGCCTTCATTCACAAACACCGCCATTTGCGATTCGCGCACCGTGAGTGAGGCGCCGTTTTGGATCTCCATCTCCGCCATCGGGAAGCGCCAAGCGAGCGTGCCGTCGCCTTCCTCCGTCCACTGGATAATGTCAATGAATTGCTTCTTGATAAAGTCCATCCATGCCATGCTGCGCTCCTTGTGTAGTGTGTTGAAATTCTTCCGCCCTCATGATAGATCAAACTCACGACGATTCAAAACCACCCTTAGCCCGCGCCATGATCTTGGCTGCAGGCCGAGGTGAGCGCATGCGGCCTTTGACGGATTCCTGCCCCAAGCCGCTGCTACAAGTGCGCGGCAAACCCTTGATGCAGTGGCAGATGGAAGCCCTCGCCGCCCAAGGCTTCACATCGCAGCTCATCAACACCGCATGGCTCGGAGAGCAGATTGAGGCCTATTTTTTAAGCGAAAACGGCGGTTCGCCGGGAAGAAATATGCATGGAGTGCTATCAAATCAGGAGTTGTTAAATGATTCTCTGCAACTCCAGTTCTCTCACGAAGGCCGCGATTTTGGCGGCGCACTCGAGACGGCAGGCGGCATTGTGCGCGCTTTGCCGCAGCTGGCTGAAGTGTTTTGGGTCGTCGCTGGCGATGTGTTCATGCCAGCGTTTGAATTCAGCCGCGCCGCTTTTGAAGCATTCGCAAAAAGCAAGGCCTTGGCGCATCTCTGGCTCGTGCCCAACCCGTCGCACAACCCGCGCGGCGATTTCGGCATGTCTGCCAGCGGCGCAGCGCTTAACCTACCCAAAGAGGCAGGCACAGCAACGAATTCTGGACTCCACACCTTCAGCACCGTCGCTCTTTACAAACGCGCCTTCTTTGCGCCACCTTTTTGCGATATTCCTCCCGGCAACCCGCAAGGCATCAAGGCCGCTCTCGCGCCCATGCTGCGTGCGGGCATGGATGCAGGCGTGGTAACCGCCTCGCTCTACACAGGTGAGTGGACAGATGTTGGCACACCCGAGCGCCTTGCGCAACTCAATTCGCCCACTTAAGACATTGCATTTGATAACGCCGCACAATCACTCCATGAACACGATCCCACACCAAGCCATCTACGCCCAACGCCGCGCAAGAGTCGCCGCCCAACTCGGCAAAGACTCGATTGCCATCATCCCCACCGCGCCCGAGCATGCGCGCAATCGCGATACCGGCTACCTCTACCGCCACGACAGTTATTTTTACTACCTCACTGGTTTCAAAGAGCCCGGCGCGACGCTGCTGATCGAATCCAACGGCACATGCACGCTGTTTTGCCAGCCCAAAGACACCGAGCGAGAGATTTGGGATGGCTACCGCCTCGGCCCCAAAGCTGCGCCTGAATTCCTCGGCCTACAAGCAGCGCATGCCAACACCGAGCTCGCCATCCAATTGCCCAAGCTCTTAGAAAACCGCGCCACTGTTTGGTATCCCTTCGCCGTCCATCCTGGCTTAGAGACGCAAGTGGACGGTTGGCTCAAAGCCGTGCGCGCTCGCGTGCGCTATGGCGCGCTTTGCCCGACAAGCCAGCGTGATGTGTGCAGCATCTTGGACGAAATGCGGCTTGTTAAAGATGCGCATGAAATCGACATCATGCGCCGCGCCGCACAGATCAGCGCGCAAGGCCACATCCGCGCTATGCAGCTGTCAGCCCGCATGCTTCGCGAAGGCAAAGATCTGCGCGAATACCATTTGGATGCTGAACTGTTGCACGAATTTCGCAAAAACGGCAGCGAATATCCAGCGTATGGCAGCATCGTTGCAGGCGGCGCTAACGCCTGCGTGTTGCACTACCAAGCAGGCGACGCAAAAATCAACAGCGGCGATTTGGTGCTGATCGACGCAGGCTGCGAGCTACACGGCTACGCGAGCGACATCACCCGCACCTTCCCCGCCAACGGCAAGTTCACCACGCCGCAGCGCGAGCTCTACGAGATCGTGCTCTCTGCCCAAGAAGCCGCTATCGCCGTCACGAAACCCGGCATGCGCTTCATTGATCCGCATGAAGCCGCGGTCAAAGTGCTCGCGCAAGGCATGCTCGATGTCGGCCTACTCACACACGACAAGCACGGCAGCTTGGAAGACGTGATCGAAAAACGCGCCTACTTCCCCTTCTATATGCACCGCACCGGCCACTGGCTCGGCATGGATGTGCATGATTGCGCCGGCTACAACGAACTCAGCGAACTCGACAAGACAACAGAACGCAAAGACCCGCTCAGCGGCGAACTCATCAAAAATCGCCCCAGCCGAATCCTGCGAGAAGGCATGGTGCTCACCATCGAGCCCGGCATCTACATCCGCCCTGCAGCAGGCGTCCCCGAGAAATTCCACAACATCGGGATTCGGATTGAGGATGATGCGGTGGTGAATAGCAAGGGATGCGAGTTGATATCGCGGGGCGTGCCGGTTGCGGTGCAAGAGATCATGAAGTTCATGCACGACTAGCTTTTAAGCGCGTTAGTGATCTTCGCACCGCACGACGACTTGTGCCGTTGAGGATTATTGAAGTTGAAAACTCAGCTGCTTGTGATGTTTGATCGCCAGCAAGTAAATGCTCTCAGCAATCAATGCATAAAGCACGGTGTAATCCGTCATCACGTATTCACGAATTTCTCCGTCTGCCGCTAGAGCTGCTAACTTTTTACGCAACACCAGCTCCTTAGTCTTGGCCTGCTGAGTTTGCGCACTACGATTGAAAAAAGGGCGACCCAAGCGAGGATGCCGCTTCAGTGTAGGCACCGTCGTAGCGATTAACTCTGATAACAGCCTGTCATACCCGGCTTGAAACAAGTTATCTTCCCAATAGGCTTCGATTTGAGCGAGGTTGTCTTCGAAGTTAGGAGTAAAGCGCACGATGACGTGCGTTTGTTGCTTAGCTGGCATAGCCAGTTTTCAGTTAATTCGCTTGGCGCGGCGCTGTTGCAAGGCGGCCAAGCTTTGCCGCGCATCGGTGGTCTTGCCGGCAGCAACTTGTGCCAAACCTTTGGCGGCTTCGTCTAACCACATGATATGCACCGCCGCATTTTCTAGGCGGTGGTAATGATCCAGCTTTTGCGCATCAATCAGCGCAGCAGCAGGGCGGCCATCCTTGGTGATGATGGTTTCGCGGCCATTAGTCGCATCGTCAATCAAAGCAGAAAGGCTTGCGCGCGCCTGTGTGAATGGAATGATGTCAGAGACAGTGATGCTCATGATTAATTTCCTTTGGTGTACATATTGCTGTACATCAAAGCCATTTTACACAAACGGATTTAAGATCCTAGTGCCGCCGATCACCTCCTGAGCATTCATATCCTCCGAATACAACACCGCGCAGTTCGCCACTTGTGCGCTGGCTACGATCAACGCATCGTAATAACTAATACTGCGGAGTTGATGTAAATCCACCGCATGCGCCACGATCTCGGGGGTGACGAAGCAGACTTCAAATTGCTTTTGCCAGAAAGCGAGGCGTTTTCGCAAGGTGTTGTGCGGCAGCTTGAGTTTGTTGAGCGCTACGTTGCAGTATTCGTTGAGTACTTGCGTTGAGATGATTCCACCACGCGCTTCGCCTAGCTGTCTCAGCAGCTTCAATGCCTGGCTTTGCTTGGTTGGCGCATCCGGGCTGTCGGCATAGACCAAGATATTGGTGTCGATGAAGTAGCGGCCACCCGGCAAAACCATGGGAGGCTTAGCGTCTGGCATTGGCTTCCTCGCGATCAAATTTCCAGCCGTTCAAACGCCCAGAACTGTTCAAACAATTGTGCTCAAATTCGTCCCACTCTTGCTGGGCGCGAGCGCTACCGCCAAGCTGCTCCAAATAATCGCGCACGGCTTGGTTGAGGCTTTTGCCCATCTTGCGGGCGGCCTCGCGGGCGTTTTCGGCGACGCGTTCATCGACGGAGAGGGTGATGTTCATGATGAAGACCTCAAAAGGCGTAAAATTCACACGTATTATGTGCGCACAACTCATTTCTGTCAATGTTGCTCAAGCTCAGCCTTTGATGGCTGGAGGGCGCAAAATACTCTCTGCAATTGGTAAGCGAGGCGTTGCAGGCTCTTTGCAGGTCGGGAAGTTAGGGCTCGCTGGCGATGAGCAGGCGGATTTGTCGGTGCATGGGGGGCTGGATAAGGCGGTGTATGCCTATCCGGTGGAGCACTACGCGTTTTGGCGTGCAGCGCGGCGGGAGTTTGGGGTTTCGATGTTTGATGAGGATTTACCGCATGGCTTCATGGGTGAGAACTTGACCATGTCAGGGCTGCTCGAATCCGATGTGTTTGTGGGCGATGAGTTGGTGTTTGCCAAGTGCCGGCTGCGGGTGGAAGCGCCGCGTGAGCCTTGTTTTAAGTTTGCGGCGGTGATGGGATTTGCGCAGGCTGGCAAGCGGATGGTGCAGGAAGCTCGGTGTGGGTTTTATATCTCGGTGGTGGAGACGGGCAGTTTGCAAGCTGGAGAGAATTTCACGCACATCCCCGGAGCGCGGCGGCTATCCATTGCGGATGCGATTCGGGGGAAGTTGGCGAAGCATCGGCGCGATTGAGTTAAGGTCGACTTTTTACTCGTTTTTAGAGATAAATCGGCCTCTAGCCGGCATAAATACTGCGCGAGTAGCTATCTAATT
>JANMFP010000199.1:0-1812 GCA_031378135.1 Variovorax sp.
CGAACGCCAGTGGCTTTCATTTCTTCTTCGGAGAGATGCGCGAATTTCGTTTGCACCTTGTCATAAAAACCAAGATCACCCGCTTTGACGACTTTGTTGTCATTCAAGCGGAAAGACAAGAGCACTGCTTTCTTGATCCACTGATGCACCGTCCATTGGCCCACGCTTTCGCGCGTGGCAACACGCAGGATGCCTTTGTTGAGCTGGCTGATGGCATGTTCAACGGCATCTTTAACTTCTGCAGGTGCGGCGCTGGTAGAAAGATTCGCACGGTTGTCCCACGCGGCGTCGATGATGGTTTGGAGTTGTTGGGTCATGGGGTAGTTGAATAGTGAGGTGAAAGGAGAACGCAAAAGACGCAGAAGAAACGCAAAATGCGCAAAAATGAATCACACGATGGTTATATTTTCTGCGACTTTTGCGTTGTTTTGCGGATTTTGCGTTCTATTGTTCGATCGCTGATGCGGCTGATGCGCTCATCGCGAATTCGTGCGACAAAACTCAGCAATCCGCTGTGCCGCTTCCAAGCATTCTGCCGTTTCGGCCACGAGGGCCATGCGGATGTAGCCTGCGCCGGGATTTTCTGAGGCCACCGCGCGAGCGAGATAGCTGCCGGGCAAGACTGTGACGTTATAGTGCTCTAGCAATTTAGCGGCAAAGACCGTATCCGAGCCACCGCACACATTAGCAGGCACTTTTGCCCACAAGTAGAAAGCGGCATCAGGCAGTTTGACATCCAAGACACTTTGCAGCACGGGCGTGACTTGGGCGAATTTGGCGCGGTATTGCTCGCGATTGGCCGTGACATGTGCTTCATCGTTCCAAGCGGCAGCGCTGGCAGCTTGGATCGTGTGGCTCATGGCGCTGCCGTGGTAGGTGCGGTAGAGAAGAAATTGTTTCATGAGGGCTGCATCGCCCGCCACGAAGCCGCTTCGCATGCCTGGGGCATTGCTGCGCTTGGAAAGAGACGTCATCATGATCAAATTCTTGAAATCGCGGCCTAGTTTTGTTGCCGCTTCCAACCCGCCCAATGGCGGCTCATCGCGGAAATAAATTTCGCTGTAGCACTCATCTGATGCAATGACGAAGCCGAAACGATCTTGAAGATCAAACAGGCGCTTCCATTCATCCAAAGGCATCACTGCTCCAGTTGGATTGCCCGGCGAGCAGACAAAAACCAACTGCGTTTTGGCCCACACGTCATCGGGCACGCTCGCCCAATCGACTGCAAAGTTGCGATTCGGATCGCTTGGCGCAAAGTGCAGCCGAGCGCCAGCGAGCAGGGCCGCGCCTTCGTAGATTTGGTAAAACGGATTCGGGCTGACAACCACTGCATCTTTTGTCGGATCAATCACCGTTTGCGTGAGTGAAAACAGTGCCTCGCGCGAACCATTCACTGGCAGGATTTGCGTCGCAGGATCAAGATTCAAGCCATATCGGCGTTTGAGCCAAGCCGCGCAAGCCGCCTTGAGACCAGGCTCGCCACCCGTGGCGGGATAAGCTGCTAAGCCCTTGAAGTTGTCATTCAAAGCCTCTTTGATGAAAAGCGGCGTGGCGTGTTTAGGCTCGCCAATGCCAAGGCTGATCGCGCGATGCGCAGGGGAGGGCGTCACAGTGGAAAATAATTGGCGCAGCCGCTCGAAAGGGTAGGGCTGCAGCTTTTGAAGCAAAGGATTCATGGGCTAATTATCGCTGTGCGCGGAGCTTGGGTTCGATGCCAGGCTTGTATGCCACGGCTGTATGCCACGGTCATTGTCAGTCGTCGTCGCTTAGGTGTCTCGATTGAGCATTCGTATCAGGAAAACCGCTCTA
>JANMFP010000209.1:0-2208 GCA_031378135.1 Variovorax sp.
CTTGGATCGATACATCTTTGGGCAATGGCTCCCGCAATCGGATCAAGCGATTGATTTGGTGGGTGCGAGCATTGGCGCTTGGCGCATGGCTACCGCGTGTTTGAACGATTCCGTGGCTGCGTTTGAGCGCCTAGAGCGCGAATACATCCATCAAGATTACGCGCTGGAGCCGGGCAAAGTTTTCCCCACGCCGGATCGCATCAGCGCGGATTTTGGGGCTTCGCTGGTGAGCTTCTTTGGCGGGCGTGTGCAAGAGTTGTTGGCGCATCCGCGCTATCGACTGCATATCGTCACGTCGCGTGGGCGGGGTATCTTGGGGCGAGAAGGCAAGCTGCGTGCGCCTTTAGGCTATGCAGGCGCGTTTTTTACCAATGCTGTGCGCCGCAAGGCCATGGGCGCTTGGCTGGAACGTGTGGTGTTTTCCTCTCAAGGGGAGTTGCCCACGAAGCGTGTAGCGGAGTTACCCTTCCGCACAGGCGATTACCGCACGCGGCAAATCGGCTTGAATGAGGTGAATTTCAACCCCGCACTGCAAGCGAGTTGCTCGATCCCCTTCGTGCTGCGCGCGGTGCACGATATTCCTGGCGCGCCACGCGGAGCATATTGGGACGGCGGCATCACCGACTATCACTTGCACTTGGATTACAAAGCGCAAGATGGCGTCGTGCTGTATCCACATTTTCAGCAAGCCGTGGTGCCCGGCTGGCTCGATAAATCACTCAAATGGCGGCATGGTTCGAGCCCATTTTTGGATCGCATGATCGTGCTCGCGCCGCGCGAAGATTGGATCAAAAAGCTGCCGCGCGGCAAGCTGCCAGATCGCAATGATTTTGCGCATCACAGCTCGAATTTGTCAGCGCGCGTGGCGCAGTGGAGTGGGGCGGTGAGCGCAGCGCAGCAAATAGCCGATGAGTTTGCGAGTTGGCTTGAGAAGCCCGACCTGTCCTTGGTTAAACCACTTTGATGTCATCATGAGCGGCATCCATCTCGTCGGCCAAGTGCCTTCCGTGCTCGGCATTTTGATGCTTGATACGCGATTCCCGCGCCCTTTGGGCGATGTGGGGCATCCTGCGACCTTTGGCGTATCGACGCATCGCGATGTGTTCAGAGGCATCTGGCCAGCCAAGGTGGTGGCGTCTGCTGCGAGCATGCGCCAAGCGCGGCTCGTGCCAGGGTTTCAAGACATGGTGCGCAAGATGCAGATGCGCGGCGTGCAGGCCGTGACGACGAGTTGCGGCTTTCTCGTTCTCCTGCAAAAGGAGATGCAAGCCGTGACGAAATTGCCCGTGGTCACATCAAGCTTGTTGCAATTGCCGGCGCTGCTCTCCCGTGAGCGTCAAGTTGGTGTGCTCACGATCAGCGCGAGCAGCTTAGGAAGCGAATACCTGCGTGCTGCGGGTGTGCCGAAAGAGCGTGTGAAAGATGTGATTATTCAAGGCATGCCGCCGCAGGGTGAATTTGTCTCCAAGATTTTGGGCAATCAAACGACTTTGGATTTGGCGCTGTGTTCCAGCGAGGCGGTGGCTGCTGCGCTGGCTTTGAAGGCGCGCGCGTCGGAGTTGAAATCTCTCGTGCTCGAATGCACGAATTTGCCGCCTTATCAAGCCGCGATCGAGGCCGCCACGGGGTGGAATGTGTTTAGCTTGATCACTGATCCGCGCTTGCGCAAAGTCATTGATGCGACTCTGGCTAAAACCGCTGCGCCTGCACAAGCGCAGAATCTTGGCTTATCAGGAGAATCAACATGAACAACACCGCTAGCAAAGAGTTCGATATCGTCATCCACGGCGCAACGGGTTTCACAGGCCGATTGGTGGCCGAATACATGATGGCGCGTTACCCGAACAGCGGTAACTCGGATGGCATTCGTTGGGCGATGGGTGGGCGCAGTTTAGAAAAATTGCAAGCTGTGCGCGACGAGATCGGCGCGCCGAAAGACACGCCTCTGATCGTCACTGACACCGCTAACGCTGCAAGCCTGCAATCGCTCATGGATCGCACCCGCCTCGTGCTCACCACCGTCGGCCCGTATCAGCTTTATGGCAACGAAATGGTGGCCGCATGCGCAGCTCATGGCGTGGATTATGTCGATCTCTGCGGCGAGCCCGCTTGGATGCGCCAGATGATTGATGCGCATGAAAGCCAGGCCAAGGCCAGCGGCGCGCGCATCGTGTTTTCTTGCGGATTTGATTCCGTGCCGTTTGATCT
>JANMFP010000549.1:0-2697 GCA_031378135.1 Variovorax sp.
TGCGCGGCAATTGGCGTGGGAACGGGTTGCTCATCCGTGAGCACTTGTTTCGTGTATTGCGCTGCGCTCTTTGCATCGCAAGCTTTTGGCAGCTTAGGAAGCTGGCTCAAGCTGCCCTCTTGTGCATCGCAGAGTGGAACAGGCTGGCCATGAATAAAACCATCCATACGCGGCCGGCGGCGCGCATCGGCGACTGCTTCGCCTTCTGTGCCGCGTAAAAGCATGGCGTGGCTGCCCGTGAGTTGCAATGTCTCGGTCATGCTTTGCAGATATTCGGGATGCGTGTAGCTGGAGATGATCAAGGCATCGCTTCGGTTCGTTGGGTTCATCAGCTTGACCAGGCTATGCGCTGGATTGCGCAGGCCGATGCTGCGGCGCACATCAAGCAAGCGCTGTAGAGCAGGGCTGAGCGTTGCGGTGGGTATGAAATGCGGCGTGTCTGAGGGTTGAATCACTATCGATTTGATAGCGCGCCGAGTAGTTTCTATGCCGGCTAGAGGTTGATTTATCTCTGAAAAACTAGAAAAAACAGCGTCAAATACCTCCTGCGTAGGCACTCGCGCCGCCTCCGTCGTGCAACCATGGATCACCACAGAAAAGCCGCGTTTCGCGCCCTCGCGAGAGAGCAGGCCAGCGAGCAAGGTGGTGAGGCCGGGCAGCTTGCGCGCACCGTTGTAGCTGGGAATCACGATGATGGGTTGCGCAGACTGCACTGGCGTGATGCGCTGTGCAACGGCATCTAAAAACCCCGCCATCTCCAGCGGCGATTCGCCTTTGATACGCATGGCAATGCAAAACGCGCCAATCTCTAAATCACTGACCTGGCCATCTAAAACTTGACCCAATAAATCAGCCGCTTGCGTGCGATCGAGCGAACGAGCGCCCTCTTTGCCGCGGCCAATTTCTTTGATGTACTTTGCGATGCCCATGCCCCTATTCTCATGCATGCTTCATCACTTTGAGTGATAAGCTTTTTCTAGTTCTTTTCTAAGCGCTTTTACCCATTAGCCGGCGTATTTATTGCTCGGAATGCTATGAAATAAGTAGTGAGCAGTGAATCGCGCCAGGGCTCTAGGCGATCGCTGCCACCTGAATGCGCACCAGCTTTTTGAGCTGAGGCACGCAACTGCCGCAATTTGTGCCGCATTTCAGCGCGCCTTGAAGGGCATCGAGGCACTGCTCCTCTGAGCCTTCGCAAGTTTTGAGAAAAGCGTTGATATCCGGCTCAGCGACGTTAAAACATGAGCACACTTGAGCGCCTTTGGCCTGCACCGCCACAGGCGCTTGGCTGCCGGGCACCAGCAGCAAGCGGCCATAGGCGCTGGCATCTTGCTGGCCCTGCAACAGAGCCGTCACCCAAGCTTGCGCGCTCGTGTCGCCAGCGAGCAAGAAGCCTTCTATGCTGGCCTTGTTGCCATCTCGCTTGACGCGAATCGCACGGCGCTGGCCTCGCTTTTTATCGGCATAGCGCAGGCTGCTGGCATCTTGCAGGCCGAGAATGCGCTCAATGGCGTCGAGCCAAGGATCGGCTTTTGCATCGTCAGGCTGTTCGTAAGCGGCCGCGCGAAACAAAATGCCATGGCGCTCCCCACCCCGATCTGAAAGTGCTGCTTGCGCTAGCGGCACGCCATCGGAGAAGGGCACACAACTGGTGAACGGGAAGCGATCCATCAGCTCTTTGAGCTGCTCGCGCACCTGCCATGCAGCCTCTTGAGGGAGCCAGGCCACAGCGAGCACCGTCCAAGGCATTTGTGCACGCAAGATTTTCACGGCGGCGTGCTTCAGCTCGGGCTGTTTGCTGATCGGGCAATAACTGCCCGTGGTAATGGCGTTGACCCCGCCGATGCGCTCGCCTGTGCTGGAAATGCCGCTCAAATATTCGCTGCCCCAATGCATGGCGATAAAGGCTTGTGTGACGTTGATCTCGGGGCTGGCTTGCACCGGGAGCAAGATTGAGCCGCGTTTGCTGGTGACGTGAACCAAATCGCCTTCTTTGAGTAAGCGGCGGTTCATGTCTTGCGGGTTCATTTGCACCACAGGCTCGGGGACATGGCCGAAGAGCCTGCCCAAATTGCCGGTGCGGCTCATGCCGTGCCATTGGTCTCTTAATCGTCCTGTTGTTAAGCTGAACGGATAACGCGACTCGCGTGGCTCGGCGACGGGTTTGTAGGGGTGGGCTTTGAAGTTTGCTTTGCCGTCAGCCGTGGGATATATGCCGTCTTCGTAGAGGCGCTCTTTTCCTTGGGTGTCGCCCGGCAGAAAAGGCCATTGTTGCGGCGCAAGATCGAGCAAGGCGTAGCTCAAACCCGTGATGTCTAAATCGCGGCCTGCAGTCGTGGCTTTGTGTTCTTCCCAGATTTGCTCTGGATTGGCGTAATTTAGGAAATTTATTGAATTAATTGGGGTCAGAACCCGATTAATTTCGGCGTCCGAGGAAATTAATTGGGTTCTGACCCCAATTAATCTCTCTAGACGCTGGGCGAAATCTTGGGTGATTTGCCAGTCGTGTTTTGCCTCTCCGGGGGCGGGCACTGCGGCTCTGACTCGGGTGATGCGGCGTTCGCTGTTGGTGACTGTGCCTTCCTTTTCGCCCCAGGTGGTGGCGGGCAGCAAGAGATCGGCGTATCGGGCTGTCTCGGTATTGAGATAAGCTTCTTGCAAGACAACGATTTCTGCGCGTTCCAAGGCGCGGCGCAC
>JANMFP010000221.1:0-3653 GCA_031378135.1 Variovorax sp.
ATGTTGCTTTCGATTGCGGTGTTTATTTGGGCTTCGACGCTTGGTGCGGGTGATGTGTGGGCCTATGCAATGGTGTGTGCGCTCTCTGGCATTGCGCTCGGCGCGGATCTGGCTTTTCCCAGTGCGCTGCTGACCGGCGCCATTGCTGCGCAAGGCGATCAAGGCCAGCACGAGGGCGCATATTACGGCTGGTGGAATTTCGCCACCAAACTCAATATGGCACTCGCCGCTGGCTTGGCCCTGCCCTTGCTCGATGTCTTTGGCTACACGCCCGGCGCACGCGATCCGCAAGCTTTGCAAGCGCTGGTGATTGCCTATTGCATGCTTCCTTGTGCTCTTAAATTAATAGCATCTGGCGCTTTGTTTATGGCGGCCAAAGGTCAAAAGTTCACTTGAAATGGAGAAAACAATGTCTTATCTTTCCTCACGCCGTTTGCTGCTTGGCGCTGGTGGTGCAGCTGCTGCTCTGGCCATGACAGGCTGCAGTACGCGGCCACAAGTTGCAGATTACGCCAACGAGAAACCCATTTTCGATTTGAAGAATTATTTCAACGGCATGGTCGATGGCTGGGGCATTTTCACGGATCGCTCCGGCAAGGTGGTGCGCCGCTTTATCGTGACGATGAATTGCTCTTGGAATGGTGAAGAAGGCATCTTGGACGAAGACTTCATCTACAGCGATGGCAAAAAAGAAAAACGCATTTGGCGCATGAAGCGTATCGCAGGCGCGGATGGTGTGGTGCGCTACGAGGGCCGCGCCGATGATGTGGTGGGCATTGGCAATGGCGAGCAACGCGGCAATGCCTTCCGATGGGGCTATACGCTGGCACTACCCGTTGACGGTAAGGTCTACGACGTGCAATTCGACGACTGGATGTACCAAATGGACAACAAGGTGGTGATCAACAAAGCCACGATGAGCAAATTCGGCATCACTCTCGGCGAGTTGGTCGTTACTTTCACCAAACGCAATTAATCCATAAGCAGTACCTCATGAGCCTGAACCCTAAAATTACCAATTGGCACGGAAAACGTGTCTGGCTCGTGGGTGCTTCCACCGGCATCGGCCGCGCAACGGCGATCGCTTTGCATGCAGCGGGTGCAACCGTGATCGTCTCAGCCCGCAGCGTGGCGACGTTAGCTGAGCTTGCTGTGCAGTATCCCGGTATGCAAACCATTGCACTTGATGCGACTGATCAAGCCGGTGTGAAATCTGCAGCAGCGCAATTGATTCAAGATGGCGGCTTAGATCTCGTGATGTATTGCGCCGGCATTTATCAACCGCTGCGCGCGCAAGAATTGAGTAGCGCGATCATGGCGCAACATATGCAAGTCAATTACATTGGTGCGGTGTATGTGACGGAAGCCGTGCTTCCGGCAATGCTTGCTGCCAAGCGCGGGCATTTGAGCTACGTATCAAGTGTGGCAGGCTATCGCGGTTTGCCAAAATCATTGGCTTATGGCCCGACCAAAGCGGCCATGATCAATATGGCTGAGGCACTTTATATTGATCTGCACGACGAAGGCTTGGGTGTCAGCGTGATCAATCCCGGCTTTGTAGAAACGCCACTCACCTCGCAAAACACTTTTCGCATGCCAGCACTGATCAAACCAGAACAGGCCGCTACAGAGATCATGACAGGCTGGCAGAGCGGAAAATTTGAAATTCATTTTCCCAAGCGCTTCACCGCTTGGCTCAAGCTGATGCGCAGCGCGCCACACAGTTTGTATTTCAAAATGACGCGGCAATTTACCGGGCTCTAAGCGATGGCGCACACTTGTTCTGATCCACGCATCCAACGCATCGCGCAGTTTTTTGAGACCTTGCAACCTGCTTCGGTAGCTCGGATGCATGAGCTCTACACGCAAGATGCATATTTCAAAGATCCATTCAATGAAGTACGCAGCTTAGATGAGATCAAGCGCATTTTCAGCCACATGTATGTCGCGCTGCACGAGCCGCATTTCGTGGTAACGAACACGATCACGCAGGGCGACCAATGCTTTATCGTTTGGGATTTCAAGTTCCGCTTCAAGCGTTTTGATACAGTGACCCTGCAAACTGTTCGCGGCTGCTCGCATTTGCAATTGGCCTCCGACGGCCGCGTTACATTTCACCGCGACTATTGGGATGCTGCGGAAGAACTGTACGAAAAATTGCCTTACGTGCGAGTTTTGATGCGCTGGCTCAAAAAGCGGGCAAATAGCTAGACATCAAGGCCCACCGCGCCAGCTCGCACACTACACCAGCGCGCACACACGGCCATGGATGCTGTTTGCCTCCCCAAGCGATGTGTCAATAGCGCTATGAGGATGCAGTACGGGACAACTTGGCTTACAGGCATACTCTATAAAAATATGATTTCAGCTTCCTCTCCTACGCCTACCGCCTTGCGCGCGGCACTCGGCCTGTTTGCAACGGGTGTGACGATTGTGACCACGCGCGCTAGCGATGGCAGCATGATTGGGCTCACCGCCAATTCTTTCAACGCCGTCTCGCTCACGCCGCCTCTCGTGCTCTGGAGCATCGGGCTCAAAGCGGGTTCGTTGCAAGCTTTTTTGCAGGCCAAACATTACGCGATTCATGTGCTCGCTGTAGAGCAGCAAAACTTGGCTGAGCGCTTTGCCAGCAAGATGGTGGATCGGTTTGATGGCTTGTCTTTCAAAGAAGGTGCGGGCGGCACGCCCTTGCTGCAAGGTTGCGCGGCAGTGTTTGAATGCATGAGCCGCAGCCAACATCCCGAGGGCGATCATGTGATCTTGGTGGGCGAAGTGCTCGCCTGTCAACACGATGCCACGCGCGCGCCGCTGCTGTTTCATGGCGGCAAGTTTTATACCGAGCATCCACTCTGATGGCTTCGATGCAGCCAACGCGCAAGGATCATCTGGATGGTTTGGCCATCGCGCTGCTGCTTGGCTGTTGCTTGTTTTGGGGATTTCAACAAGTGCTGGCCAAGGCAACGCTTGCCGAAGTGCCGCCGGTATTTCAATCAGCAGTGCGCGCTGTGGGCGCAACGCTCTTGCTGACGATCTGGTGCCGCGTGCGCGGCATTCCTCTCTTTGTTAAAGACGGCACGCTCTGGATTGGCTTGCTCGCAGGCAGCCTCTTCAGCTTTGAATTTGCTTGTATTTATCTCGCGCTGGGTCACACCGGTGCTTCGCGCGTCACGGTGTTTCTCTATACCTCACCCTTCTGGGTGGCCGCCCTGCTGCCGCTGTTTGTGAAAAGCGAACGCATGAACCGCATGCAGTGGCTGGGGCTCACGTGCGCGTTTGCGGCTGTGGTGTTTGCGCTGTGGGAGAGTTTGCAAAAGGCGGGCGCAGGGCGATTGGGTGATGTATTGGCATTGCTTGCAGGGGCGTCGTGGGGTTTGACCACCGTAGTAATTCGCGCTACATCGCTTGCGAAGGTGAGCGCCGAGCGCTTGCTGTTTTATCAGCTGGCTTGCAGCGCTGTTTCATTGCCTCTGGCATCGCTGGCATTCGGTGAGCGCTGGCCAACCGTTTCGCAACTCAGCAGCTTCGCTTGGATATCGCTTTTCTTGCAAACCGCTGTGGGCGCGTTTGCCAGCTATTTGCTCTGGATGTGGATGCTCACGCGCTATCCCGCTGGCAAGATGAGCGCGTTTGTGTTTCTCACGCCTGTATTCGCT
>JANMFP010000240.1:0-2113 GCA_031378135.1 Variovorax sp.
CACCACTGAGCCCGTGCCCGCAATCGCCATGGTGAGCTTCTCGGGATTCGCGCGTGCGAACTTGATCACGTCTTGCGCCGTCTTCGCTTCAAAGGCCGGATGCGTGAGCAAGAAGGCGGGCGTTTTGCCAATGAGCGCCACTGGCGTGAAATCATTCACCGCGTGATACGGCATCTTCGCCGTGTAAATCGGCGTGCTCGTATGAAACACATCCACCAGCACCAAGCTGTAGCCATCGGCTGCAGACTTGGCCACGATATCCGTCCCAATCATTCCGCCTGCGCCGCCCTTGTTGTCAATCACCACCGAGCTCTTCAAAATCTGCGACAACTTATCCGCCACCATCCGCCCAGCAGCATCCGAGCTGCCACCCGCCGGGAATGGCACGACGATTTTGATGGGCTTGCTGGGGTAGTCTTGGGCTAACGCGGTTGATATTGGCAGACTTGCGGCTAGAGACGCTGCTCCTAGGGTGTTTAAAATTTCTCGGCGTGAAATGTTGTACATATGAATCCTGTGAAACCGCTATAGCTTAACAATATACTTTTAATAGAAACGCAGTTGAGCTGAGATTGAGCATTTTCGAGCCTTGCCTAGGTTGTCTGACAGTTTATTTTTAAATCGAGATGAATGCTGCTCAGGGATTTATTGAGCTTTCTGCTTTGAAAGCTCGCTTTGATTAGTTTTTATCCCAAGAAGCGCTTACTCCCACTTCAAATTCAACTTCCGCTGAGACGCAGCGCACTCGCGCAAATAAAGATTGATCAAGCTCTGATATGGAATGCCTATATCCGATGAAATCGCTTTGAAGTAGTCAATGCTTTCATTGTCCAAGCGAATCGTGATTTGCTTTTTGAGTTGCGTGGCGTAGGGGTTTTTGACGGCGTTGGAAAAATCGTATTCAGTGCGCATGGTGTTCACCTTTCGTAAAACTTGGCTTCATGCCGCGTGGCTTTGCGGGCGGAGATGATGCGGAGGATTTGACCTCTTCAAAACCAATGCTGTGTTTTTTGACGTTAGCCTTGGCCTTGGACTCATCCCACTCAAAACTCAGATCGTGCATATGGCTAGTGTAGTTACGATGTAATTATTGTCAAGCCACTAATTTACACTGTTTTCGTGTTGCACGAATTTCGTGTTAATATCTGACCCATGAAAAACGTGACCATCACCATGGAAGATGAAGTGTTGGAATGGGTGCGCGTGCAGGCGGCGAAGCTCAATATCAGCGTGTCTCGCTATTTGGGGCAAGTGTTGGAAGAGGAGATGCGGCGCTCCAATGCATATGAGCAGGCGATGCGAAGCGCGCTCAAGTTTGAGAGCTGGGGCAAGAGCGATGGCGATTTTTTAACGCGGGGTGAAATGTATGACTGCCCGTGAAATCCCGATAGTTTTTGTCGATTCAAATGTGCTGCTGGCCAGTTATGACGGGCGCGATGAGGCGCTGCAAATCGCCGCTCGCGAATGGGTGAAGTGGTGTTGGCAAAGGCGCTCGGGGCGGATCAGCACTCAGGTGCTCAATGAGTTGTATGAAGGCGCGGTGCGTGCTTTTGGGTTGACGGCGCAAACGGCGATCACGCCTGCGCATGTGCGCCTTCACGTGCGGCGCCTGCGTGAGTGGCAGCCACCGCATTTGGATCGTTATGCGGTGGATGGCGCCTGGGATTTGCAAGATCGCCATGGCCTGACTTACTGGAATGCGCTGATTGTTTCGAGCGCTTTGCAACAAAGCTGCACGCATCTGCTGAGCTTGGAGTTGCCGGAGGGCATGCTCGATGGCGTTCAGATTATTACTCCTTTGAAATTCAGCCCCAAAGATTTGGAAACTGCCTGATGACTGATTCACTTCCATCCCCCATGAAATTCATCCGCCAAGATGTGCAATCGATGCACGCCTATGCGATTCAAGACAGCGCGGGCTTCATCAAGCTTGATGCGATGGAGAATCCGTTTTCGCTGCCTGCTGAGATGCAACAAGCGCTCGGCGAGCGGCTGGGTAAGGTGGCGATCAATCGTTATCCAGGTGCGCGGGTGGAAGATTTGAAAACTGCGCTTCGCAGCTACGCGCAAGTGCCTGAGAGCCACGGCTTGATGCTGGGCAATGGCTCGGATG
>JANMFP010000248.1:0-3282 GCA_031378135.1 Variovorax sp.
TTGTTGCCATTGATTTTGATGTCCAAATTGCTCACTTGAACACTGATCTTCTTCTTACCCACGATGCGCTTGGTGCGCTCTTGCTCCCAAGTTTTGCGGCCACCTGGTGCATCAAACTCTTTGCCATAAGCACCCAAATAAGATGCCATGTCTTTGCGGCTCCAAGCGCTTGCCCAGGCTTGCACAGCAGCGCGGATTTCGTCTTCACTGCCTGCTGCTGCGGCGGGTGTTGCAGCAGCAACTGGTGCGGCGGGTGCAGCTGGCTTGACGGCAGAAGCTGCTGCTGGACTTGGCGCAGGTGCGGGAGCAGATGGGGGAGTAGGTGCAGCGGCCACCACGGCCGGCGCAGCTGCGGGTTTAGCTGGAGCAACTGGCGCTGCTGCAGCCACGGCGGGCAGCGCTGGTCTAGCGCGCAAATTAGGCGTAAACAAATCACGAATCAGGCCGAGCTTGGGCTGAATGCCCGTGTTGCTGCCATCGAGCTGTAGCGCTTTGCTGTAAGCCGCGCTGGCCAATTTTGCATACACATCGCCTAAATTTTCATGGGCTGTGGCATAGCTGGGATTGGTGCGGATGGCCATCTCAAGCGCAGCGCGCGCTTTGTCAAATTGACCTTGACCAGCTTGCAATACCGCTAAATTGTTATACGGCTCGGGCAGCTCGGGATAATCTTCGATGAGCTTGGTGAACGCGGAAATGGCGTCTTGCGGCTTGCCTTGCTCCGTCAGGATCACGCCTTTTAAAAAGCGCATTTGAGGATCTTTGGGCTTGCCCACCAAAAACTGATCAGCCTTGGCCGTTGCTTCCACGTACTGCCCCGCACGCATCAAACGGTTAACTTCAGCGTAATCAGCAAAGGCCATGCTGCTAAACAGCATACCAGCTGAGAGCAAAGCAGCGTTGATCATTTTTGGAGCAAAACGGGCGGGCATCGGCATAAAACCTCTCTTTGTGCAAGCACGGTGAGCCGGCCTAAACAGCCAGCGATATACTCGTGCAATTGTAGCGGTAGGATCGTTCACTTTCAGCATTTTCAGGGCGCTCAACAGCAGCGTCGCCTCTGCATCAAACACAACTCACCATGGCTTTGAAGATTTACAACACGCTGTCGCGAAGCGTAGAAAATTTTGTTCCCATCGAAACTGGCCACGTGCGTATGTACGTTTGCGGCATGACAGTGTATGACCTCTGCCATATCGGCCATGCCCGATCTGTTATTGCGTTTGATGTGATCCAGCGTTGGCTGCGGGCGAGCGGCTATGTAGTGACTTTTGTGCGAAACATTACCGATATCGACGACAGAATCATCAAACGCGCCCTTGAAAACAAGGAAACCATTGGTCAACTCACAACACGCATGATCGCCGAAATGTATCGTGATTTGGATGCATTAGGCGTGCAGCGCCCGGATCACGACCCGCGCGCGACCGATTACGTGCCGCAGATGCTGAAGATCATCGAAAAACTGGAATCCAAAGGCCTGGCTTACCGCGCACCCAGCGGCGATGTGAACTACTCCGTGCGCAAATTTCCGGGCTACGGCAAGTTAAGCGGCAAATCGCTGGATGAGTTGCATGCGGGTGAGCGCGTCGCCGTGCTCGATGGCAAACAGGATCCGCTGGATTCTGTGCTTTGGAAATCCGCCAAGCCGGATGAACCGCAAGAAGCCAAGTGGGAGAGCAACTACGGTGCGGGCCGCCCAGGCTGGCACATCGAATGCTCCGCCATGAGCTGCGCCCTGCTCGGCGAGAGCTTTGATATCCATGGCGGCGGGGCAGATTTGCAGTTCCCCCACCATGAGAATGAAATCGCGCAAAACGAAGGCGCTTTTGATCAGCCGATGGCCAAGTATTGGATGCACAACGGCTTCATCAACATCGACAACGAAAAAATGTCCAAATCCTTGGGCAACTTTTTTACCATTCGCGATGTGATGCAAAAGTTTGATGCCGAGACGATTCGCTTCTTTATTTTGCGCAGCCATTACCGCACCGGTTTGAACTACTCTGATGTGCATTTGGAAGATGCGCGTGCATCTCTAAAGCGCCTTTACACCGCTCTCGATTTAGTAGCATTTGATTCATATGCTATGCCGGCTACCATAGATTTTGGCAATGAATATGCAGGCAGATTTAAAGCTGCGATGGACAATGATTTCGCCACGCCCGAAGCCGTGGCCGTGATGTTTGACCTGGCTGCAGAGGTCAACCGCAGCAAATCTCAAGACCTGGCCGCTCTGCTCAAACAACTCGGCGGATTGCTGGGTATTTTGCAAAACGAGCCCAAAGCTTTTCTGCAATCCGGCGTGGCTTTGGATGATGCCGCTATTCAAACCAAAATCGCCGAGCGCGCAGCCGCCAAAGCAGCGAAGAATTTTGCACTGGCCGATCAAATCCGCAAAGATTTGAGCGCGCAAGGCATCGTGCTGAAAGACAGCCCACAAGGCACGAGCTGGGAAGCTTCGGCATGATGTTTTTAAGCAGTTTTATGCCCTTTTTCGATGCTTTGCCGGCGTATTTATTGCGCGGATTGCTATGAAAAAAGTAGCAACTGATTTAGCCACCCCAGAGTATTGGAACGATGCCTGCGCCCACTTGATGAAGAAAGATCGGGTGATGCGCAAGCTGATTCCGAAGTTTGGTGAAGATCGTTTGCAAAGCCGTGGCGATCCTTTCGTCACCTTAGCGCGCTCTGTGGTGGGCCAGCAGATCAGCGTGCAAGCGGCGCAGACGATTTGGGATCGGTTTGCCAAACTCTCCAAAGGAAAGCTGCTTCCGGCCAAGGTGCTGAAACTAAAAGTGGATGACATGCGCGCCTGCGGCCTGTCGGCGCGCAAGATCGAATATTTGGTGGATCTCGCCCTGCACTTTGACAGCGGCGCGTTGCATGTGAAGCAGTGGGACGGCATGGAAGATGAAGCCATCATCGCCGAGCTGGTGGCCATCCGCGGCATTGGCCGCTGGACGGCCGAGATGTTTCTCATCTTTCACCTGATGCGAGCCAATGTGCTCCCGCTCGATGATGTGGGCATGCTGCGCGGCATCAGCGAAAACTATTTCTCTGGCGAGAGCGTGAGCCGCAGCGAAGCCAAAGAAGTGGCCGCTGCTTGGGCCCCGTATTGCAGTGTCGCCGTTTGGTACCTCTGGCGCTCGCTGGATCCGCTGCCGGTGGAGTACTGAGGAATACGGACTCAAGCTCAACATTGCTGCGCCGCAACAACTAAAATAGCGCAGTGACTTCAAAAACTTATCTCAACGCCGATCTGCATTCCCACAGCGTGGT
>JANMFP010000251.1:0-1936 GCA_031378135.1 Variovorax sp.
ATTTATGAATGCTCGCGTCCCTGCTTCTGTTTTAAACACCGCTGATGTTTTGTCGCACGCCACAGAGGCTTGGGACAGCGACATCACAAAGCGCATCAGCGACTACATCACCATCCCCTGCAAATCGCCCGGCTTCGATGCCGATTGGCATGCGCATGGCCATATCGAAACCGTGCTGCGCCAAGCGGCCGATTGGGTGAGCGCACAAAAAGTGCCGGGGCTGACTCTGGAAGTGTTGCGCCTCACGGATGCGCATGGCAAGCCGCGCACACCTGTTTTATTTTTTGAGGTCCCTGCTCACCAACACGCATCTCAGCAAACTGTGCTGATGTATGGCCACTTGGACAAACAGCCCGAGTTCAACGGCTGGCGAAGCGATCTTGGGCCGTGGACGCCGAAGATAGAAACCGGCTCCGATGGCGCAACGCGCCTGTATGGGCGCGGTGGTGCAGACGATGGCTATGCGGTGTACGCCAGCATCGCTGCTGTTCAAGCCTTGAAAGCGCAAAATGCGCCGCATCCACGCATCGTGGGCTTGATCGAGACGTGTGAAGAATCAGGCTCGTATGATTTGCTGCCCTATTTGGATGCACTCAAGAGCCGCTTGGGTGACGTATCACTTGTGGTCTGCTTAGACTCTGGCGCGGGCAATTACGACCAGTTGTGGATGACGAGCAGCTTGCGCGGTATGGTCAGCGGCACATTGCGGGTGGATATCCTCACCGAAGGCGTGCATTCAGGCGACGCGAGCGGCCTTGTGCCATCGAGCTTTCGCATCATGCGCCAAGTACTCGATCGTTTGGAAGACAGCAAGACGGGCAACTTGCTACCTGCAAGTTTTCATTGCGAAGTGCCCGCAGACCGCTTGGCACAAGCTCAAGCCACTGCCGAGATTTTGAAAGACGAGGTGTACAAACGCTTTCCCTGGGCCCATGCCGATTGCGGTGGTTCAACTGCATTTGCATTACCCACCACGACCGACCCTGTGCAAGCCCTGCTCAACCGCACCTGGAAACCCACGCTGTCTGTGACGGGCGCAGAAGGCTTCCCCGCCATCAAAGATGCGGGCAATGTGCTGCGGCCTTACACCGCTTTCAAGCTCTCGCTGCGCACACCGCCACTGATTGATGCCGTAGCCTGCATGCAGCAGCTCAAAGCCTTGCTCGAAGACAACGCACCTTATCAGGCCAAAGTGACCTTTCAAGGCGGCGGCGCTGCCAGCGGCTGGAACGCGCCTACCACCGCACCTTGGCTGCAAAACGCGTTGGATTCAGCCAGCCAAGCCTACTACGGCGCGCCCTGCGGCTACATCGGCCAAGGCGGCACGATTCCGCTGATGAACATGCTTGAAAAAGGTTTCCCCAAGGCGCAAATGATGGTCTGTGGTGTGCTCGGGCCTAAAAGCAATGCACATGGGCCCAATGAATTTTTGCATGTGGATTACGCTAAGAAAATCACAGCAGCCGTTGCCAGCGTGATCGCTGCACACCCTGCTTAATTTGTCGCGTCTAGCATGATCACCGATTCGTATCTTTCCCCGTTCACAGCTGGTGACGGCGAAAACATCGCCATTCACGATTGGCCGTTGCCAGAAGTCTGGCCAGATCAAGAGATCAAAGGGACGGTCATCATCGTGCATGGTTTGGGCGAGCATGCGTTTCGCTATGCGCATGTGGCACTGCTATTGAACAAAGCAGGCTTTCATGTGCGCGCCTATGATCAATACGGGCACGGCGAATCAGGCGGCTCGCGTGGCGGGATCCCTACTGAGATGCGCTTGGTCGATGATCTCGCGGATGTGGTGGACAACACGCGCCGCAACATGCGCCCTGGCCAATTGCTTATTTTGCTCGGGCACAGCATGGGCGGCGTGGTGGTGGCATCTTTCGTTCGGCAGCAGATGCGCCCCATCGACGGCATCATTTTGAGTTCACCG
>JANMFP010000339.1:0-11295 GCA_031378135.1 Variovorax sp.
GCTGACGAATTCGTTCGTAACGCACTGCAATTTGCCTACAGAGACGATACATACACCAGCCTCGAAAGTTTGCAACGCGACCATCCGGGATACTCACCTGAAATTAGGAGATGGCCAGATATGAGAGGAGGACTGGATAACGGAATTCGCTATTCGGTTCGCTTACCGCAGAGACTGATCATCATGGACGAAACAGGGAAAGCTCTAGAATCGCGCGAATGTGGATCGGAACGCGGTTTGTGTCAGGCAGTTCCACACAGGCGCCCACTATGAACGGATGAAGCGTTGCAAGGCTGTAGAACACCAGGATTTAAAGCAAAATTGACAAGTAGCCGGCATAGAATATGCGCAGAGTGCTATTACTTTAATAGTCATTAGAGACAAGGAAGCAGCATGTCATTCGAATGGAAACACTCTGCCGATGAAGTTGACTGGGAAGAACTTGTCGCGCTGTATCGGGCTGCGCCTCTTGGCGAGAAGCCAGCAGCTCACCTGCAGAAGGTCTTTGCCAACAGCATGTTTCAATGCTTCGTCTATGAGGGCACGAAGCTTATTGCGGTGGGCCGAGCACTCGCTGATGGTGGGGAATGCTCGTACATATGCGACATTGCAGTCTTGCCGAGTCATCAAAACACTGGCTTGGGCAAACAGGTTGTCAGCCACTTGGTAGAGAAGTCGCGCGGTCACAAGAAAATCATTTTGTACGCTGTCCCGGGCAAAGAGCCCTTCTACCGAAAGTTCGGCTTCCTGCGCATGAAAACCGCGATGGCCATCTTCGAGAATCCAGAGCAGCAGGTGGAGCGGGGTTACATCAGTGAAGTCTAACCCTTGCAGCTTGAATTGTCTCTCAATTATCGCAAATATGCTATATTCAATGCATGAAATGGGAGATCAAATACCACGATGAGAAGTTGCAGGCTGAGGTGCTGGCGCTGCCGCCGGGAATTTTGGCTCGCTACTTTCATTGCACTGATCGCATGCTGGAGTTTGGCCCAGATTTAGGAATGCCTCACACGCGGGCGATGAGCATGGGGCTTTTTGAGCTGCGTTTGAAATCCCGTGAAGGAATTGGGCGAGTGTTTTATTGCACTTTGGTGGATCGCAAGATCGTCATGCTCCATCAATTTGTGAAGAAGACTGACAAAACACCGCCCAAAGAATTGGCACTTGCGCGCAAGCGAATGAAGGAGTGGAAACATGTTGACGCATAAGCAACTTCGAGCCAAAGCATTGGCTCAGGCTGAGGTTAAGGCTGAATACGAAAATCTGGCCGATGAATTTTCCTTTTTGGACGAATTCTTGAAGGCGCGGGCCGCGCAAGGTCTCACGCAGGCCCAGGTGGCAGAAAAAATCGGCACCACGCAATCTGCGGTTGCGCGCATGGAGTCGGGCAGCGGTAAGCATTCGCCGTCTTTGGCAACGCTCTCCAAGTATGCGGATGCTCTGGGCTGCAAGCTGGAAGTTCGCTTGGTTCGCAGGCCTCGGACAGCGAGGAATGTGGCTAGTCGTCTGAGCACGACAACTTTGACTCACGTTGCGGCTTGACTTCGGCGTTAAAACTCCGAACACCAGCCAAGCCGCAAGGTGGTGGATGAATACGAGCAGGATGCAGAAAAGTTTTTGTAGGTGAAGCGCGGCCAACCACGGCAATCACGCTACAAAAGATCAGTAGCTCGGAGGGAAAAACTTTTCTGTAGCCTGAGCGTGTTCGTCCGTCGCCAACGTGAGCGAGTGGAGCGTAATAAGTCTGTAGAACATCGGAATTTTAAGCAAAATAGCCAAGTAGCCGGCATAGAATATGCGCAGAGCGCTATTATTTTCATAGTAATTAGAGACAAGGAATCAGCATGTCATTCGTCACGCCCGTCACACTTTCAGATCGCGGTATTCGCTTAGAACCTCTCGCACTCGCCCATGAACAAGGCCTGCGCGAAGCAGCTGCCGACGGCGAGCTTTGGAACATTCGCGTGACTTCTGTGCCTGAGCCGGAGAACACTAAGAGGTACATTGAAGATGCGCTCAAGATGCGTGAAGAGGGCAATCGCTTTGCCTTCTGCGTGATCGAAGAATCATCAGGCCGGGTGCTGGGCTCATCGAGTTATCACGACATCCTGCCCGCGGTCAAACGTGTGGAAATTGGCTACACCTGGTATGCGCAGAGCATGCAGCGCTCGCATGTAAACAGCACTTGCAAACTGCTGCTGATGACGCATGCTTTCGAGACGCTGCAATGCAAAACTGTGGGCTGGCGCACGGACAATTTCAACTTCCGCAGCCAAGCGGCGATAGAGCGCTTGGGCGCGCGCAAAGACGGCATCATTCGCGGCCACGCGCTGCGGCGCGATGGCACGGTGCGCGATACGGTGATGTACAGCATGACAGCGGGGGAGTGGCCGGAGGCGAAGGCACAATTGCTTTACTCAATGGATAAGCCGCGCTGAGTTAAATCAATAGCTATATTATTTATAGCAAACTATTGAGAAAATACGCCGGCCATCTGCCAATATGGCTTACATAATCTGTTAAGCAGCGCTTAAACCACTGGTTTCACCTCAAACGAGCATGTTTATGCGGTTTGATGCCAGCAATACAGCACAAGATTTTTCTCAAAGCCGAGATACTTCTTGGCATGGAAACACTCGAAAAACTCATCTCTCAAGACAAAGCGCACTGGATTCACCCCGTAGTTAATTGGCAAGCCCATGAAGGGCGTGGCGCGCATATCTGGCAATCCGCAGATCGCGTGTTTTTGCGCGATGCGCATGGTCACGAAGTGCTTGATGGCTTTGCGGGCTTATGGTGCGTCAATGTGGGCTATGGGCACGAGAGTATCGTGCAAGCGGCCACCGAGCAATTGCGCCGCTTGCCTTATGCCACTGGCTATTTCCACTTCGGCAGCGAGCCCACCATTCGTTTGGCTGCGCGTTTGACGCAGATGGCGCCGCAAGGGCTGTCGCGCGTGTTTTTCACACAAGGCGGCTCAGATGCAGTGGATACCGCTGTGCGCCTCACGCAGTATTATTTCAACATCACGCAACGCCCGCAGAAAAAGCATTTCATCTCCGTGCAGCGCGGGTATCACGGCAGCTCATCGGCTGGCAGCGGCCTCACAGGGCTGCCCGTTTTCCATTTGAATTTTGACGCTCCACTGCCAACGCAGCACCACGTCAGCTGCCCCTACCCCTATCGCCATCCCGCCGGGCCAGATGAGGCGGCCGTACTAGCAGCTTTTACACAAGAGCTGAGGGCCAAGATTGAAGCACTTGGCGGCAAGGAACATGTCGCAGCATTTATCTGCGAACCTGTCATCGGTTCAGGCGGCGTGATTTTTCCGCCAGCAGGCTACCTCAAAGCCGTGCGCAAAGTGTGCGATGAATACGACATGCTGATGATCGCCGATGAGGTGATCACAGGCTTTGGCCGCACCGGCCCACTCTTTGCTTGCTTAGGTGAAGATGTGCGCCCTGACATCATGACCATTGCCAAAGGCTTGACCAGTGGCTACATCCCTATGGGCGCAACGCTCTTGCAAGAGTCGCTTTATCAAACGATAGCAAGTCGTGCACCGGGCAACAGCCCGATAGGGCATGGCCAAACCTATTCGGGCCATCCGGTGGCGGCGGCAGTGGCCCATGCTGTGCTGGATTTATACGAAGGCGGCATTTTGGCCAATGGGCAAGCCGTCGGGCGTTACTTTGAAGAGCGCTTGAAATCTCTCAGTTCGCACAAGTTGGTAGGCGAAGTGCGCGTGCGGGGCATGCTCGGCGCAGTGGAATTGGTCGTTAACAAAGACACCAAAGAAAAGCCGCCATCCGCCTTGGCTTTCGGACAAAAAATACTCGCGCATGGCCTGCGCAATAGCTTGGTATTTCGCGCGTTTGCCGACGATATTTTGGGCTTTGCGCCACCACTGAATTTCACCCGCGCAGATGTTGATCTGCTCATGGAGCGATTGGTCAAATCGATAGATCAGGCCACAGAAGAATGCAAACTTTGAATCAAAATATCCCACAAGGAACCCTTATGAAACTCACCGATTTTTCCGTTCTCACTTTCGATTGCTACGGCACGCTGATTGATTGGGAGGGCGGGATTTACAGCGCGCTCGCTCCTCTGCTTTCTAAGGTGACTGCGATGAGCCGTGATGAGGCTCTGCAACATTTTGCCGAGGAAGAATCTTCGCAAGAGGCGCAAACACCTGATATGCCCTACAACCTGATTCTCGTGCATGTGTATCAGCGTTTGGCCAAGCGTTTGGGGGCGAACATCACACGCGTTGAAGCGAATATTTTTGGCGCTTCTGTGCCCGATTGGCCAGAGTTTGCAGATTCTGTTGGCGCATTGCAGTATTTAAAAAAGTATTACAAGTTGGTGATTCTTTCCAACGTGGATCGTTTGTCTTTCCGAGGCAGCAATGTGCGCTTGCAAACGGCGTTTGACGGCATCTATACCGCGCAAGATATTGGATCGTACAAACCTGATTTGCGCAATTTTGATTACATGCTAGCGCATGCGAAAGAAGATTTTGGCGCTGAAAAAAATCAAATATTGCATGTCGCGCAAAGTTTGTTTCACGACCACGCGCCTGCCAATCAAAAGGGCTTGGCCAGCGTGTGGATTGACCGACGCCATGACCAAGACGGCTGGGGCGCGACCATGCCACCACCCAACGCATCACAAGGCGGGCCACAATACAACTGGCGCTTTACCAGCATGGCCGACTTTGCCAAAGCACATCAAGATCAGCTGCGTGCTTAAAACGCACGTTGAGAGGCCTAAGCGGCGCATCCTCGCATTTGCATAACAAGGTTAAGCTAAAGGCTCATGAGAAACTCGCAATCACTCGACAAACTTGATCTGGCTATCCTGGCGCAATTGCAAGCCGATGGCCGGTTGACCTACCAAGAGTTGGGCGACCGGGTGGGTTTATCGGCTAGCCCCTGCTTGCAACGCGTCAAGCGCCTTGAAAAGCAGGGCTTCATCAGTGGCTATGGCGCTTGGGTTGATTTAAATTCACTTCGCGAGATGACAGGCGTATTTACCTCAGTTACTCTCAATGCGCATACACAAGTTGATTTTTTGCGTTTCGAAGCTGCTTTAAAAAAGCATCCCGAGTTGATGGAATGCAATTTGGTCAGCGGCGGCTTTGATTATTTGCTCAAGTGGTGCACGCGATCTGTGGCGCACTATCAAAACATCATCGAAAGCTTGCTGAGTAGAGATGCAGGCATCAATAAATACTTCAGTTACATCGTGATCAAAACCCCGATTGTTCAGCGATTTGCGAGCGTTGACCTAACTCAATAAAAGACGACTAGCCCAAAGAAAATCATGCAACACCATTACATCAACAACCAAAACACCGCCGGCTCTAGCGGCCAAAGCCTTCCCGTCACCGACCCGGCAACTGGCGAAGTGTATGAACATATTGCTCGCGGCAATGCGCAAGATTTAGATGCCGCTGTGCGCGCAGCGCGGGCGTGCTACGAGAACGTGTGGCAGCACATCACTGCCGCTGAGCGCGGGCGCTTGCTGATGAAACTTTCGATGAAGGTAGCCGAGCATGCCGATGAATTGGCAGCCATTGAGCAGCGCGATTGCGGCAAACCGGTGAAGCAGGCCAAGGCCGATTCTGCGGCGCTGGCGCGTTATTTCGAGTTTTACGCGGGCGCGGCAGACAAGCTGCATGGCGAGACGATTCCTTATCAAAACGGCTTTGCCGTGTTCACCTGGCGCGAGGCTTTTGGCGTGGTGGGCAACATCATCCCCTGGAATTATCCGATGCAAATTTTTGGCCGCAGCGTGGGCGGGGCGCTGGCGGCGGGCAATGTCTGCGTGGTCAAGCCCAGCGAGGATGCATGCCTCTCGCTCCTGCGCGTGGCGCAGTTGGCAGCAGACGTGGGCTTTCCAGCGGGCGCGATCAATATCGTCACCGGCCTCGGCCATGAGGTGGGCGATGCGATGGCTCGCCACCCGGGCATTGACCACATCAGCTTCACAGGCAGCCCGCGCGTGGGGACGCTGATTTCTCAAGTCGCCGCCGAGCGATATTGCCCCGTCACATTGGAGCTAGGCGGCAAGAGCCCGCAGATCGTGTTTGCCGATGCGGATTTGGATGCAGCGATTCCCGTGATCATCAACGCGATTGTGCAAAACGCCGGGCAAACCTGCTCAGCAGGCTCGCGCCTGCTGGTCGATGAATTGATCTACGAAAAATTGCTCGATCGTTTGGGCAGTGCATTTGAAAACTTGAGCGCAGGCCCGCCCGCGATGGATTTGGATTTAGGCCCGCTGATTCGCCAAAGCCAGCAGCAACGCGTGTGGGATTTTTTGTCTGACGCGCAAGTCGCTGGCATTCCCATGGTGGCGCAAGGCAAAGTAGCCGATGAAGCGCCCGAGAGCGGCTATTACCAAGCCCCCACGCTCTTGCGTGATGTGCCGGTGATGCACCGCTTAGCCCAAGAAGAAATCTTTGGTCCCGTGCTCTGCGCGATGAAATTCAAAGACGAAGATGAAGCAGTACGCATCGCCAACGCCACCCCATTCGGCTTAGTAGCAGGCCTGTGGACACGCGACGGCAGCCGCCAAATGCGCTTGGCGAAGCGAATAAAAGCCGGCCAAGTCTTCATCAACAACTACGGCGCAGGCGGCGGCGTAGAGCTTCCCTTCGGCGGCTACAAAGCCTCAGGCTACGGCCGCGAGAAGGGCTTTGAAGCGCTGTATGGGTTTACGCAGCTCAAGACTGTAGCGGTCAAGCATAGCTGAACGCCATGCGCTCATCGCTCGGCAATTTCTTCATGCAGCGCTCAAACAGCGTTGAATCCAGCCAAGCTTGCAGCCAGGCTTGAGTAGCAGGCAGCGCCTGCGCATCAAACCATTTTTCATTCACAGCGCGAAACTGGCGCACAAACGGAAAGATCGCCAGATCGGCAGCGCTGGCTTGGCTGCCGCCCAAATATTTCTCAGCACTCAAGCTTTGCTCAAGCTGCAAGAAAAAATTTCCTATCGCCAGATCACGTTGCCGAACGCTCTCGCCCGGCGCGAAACGCTCGGGGTATTTGTAGGTATCCAGCTGCTTTTTGAATTCGCCATCGTTCAAAGCCACCAGCGCTAAATTGCGCGGCGTTTGAGCTTCATTCCACCCATGCTTGTCTCCTTGCTGCGAAACCTGCATAAACGACCAACGCATGATGTCCAAACTCTCTTCAAGCACCTCACCACTAGGCAACACCATGACCGGCACTGTGCCTTTAGGCGAAGCAGCCAGCATCGCTGCAGGCTTGTTGCGCAACACGATTTCATAGGCGTCAAATTCAATACCCGCTTCAATCAAAGCCATGCGCGCTCGCATCGCATACGGGCAGCGGCGGTAGGTGTAGAGCAAGGGGCGAATCATTTCAGTTATGCGCATTCATCAAGAAAAGACCAACCCATACAGTTGGTTACTCCAAAATGTAAAGCGCTTTAGAAACTGTATTGACCCAATTCACAACAATTTTTGTTGCTGCGTGGTGTCTGCCAAGGGTCTCAAACGTGCGTAATCGAATAACTCAGCCAATCGCGCACCTTTACTTTGCCATTCTTCAAAAGTAGTCTCGCCCAGCAATACGTAATGCCACATCAATCCACCGCGCATGGCTGGCGGTAGCGCATTGATTCGCTCACACCAAGCGACTGCCGCTTTGAGTTTGCGTTGCACATTGGGATGAATCGTTTGTTGCTGCGCTTTGGTTTCGACGAAGTAAATCGCCTCGTTAGCGATCCCATGTGTGCGCACCAGAAAATCCGGAGAGTAAAACGCAGGCAAGCCATCGTCTTTCACGTACCGCAGGCGGGCGAAGGTGTGGCGGTTTTCGCTGATCTTGCAAAACGCCTGCACCTGCGTGTCAGCTTGCGCCCAGTGGATCAGGGCGCGCTCCAGCCCACCGCTCTTCGCAGGCCAGCCCAGCCGCGTGTAGATGCACTTGCTCACTTCCGCCGAATGGCTCTCGCGCACCATCAGTTTGGGCACTTCGGACAGTATGCGCTGATGCACCTCGGTCTGCCCAGTGACGTGCTTTTGCTCCGAATCCAGCAGCGCCACGGCAAACACTTTGGTGATGTGATCCACTACGGGTTGCAGCAGTAGTACGCGCCAGTTTTCCGTACCTTGCGCATCTTCCAGCGGGTTGAAGGTTTGGCCAAACAGTTGCGTCCAGATGTAGTCGTCAATCCAGCCGGTGAGCTCTGCCGTGTTCACCTGCAAATACGGCTTGGCCAGATGCGTGGCCACCTTGTTGCCTTTGGGTAAATCCGAACTCAGCGCTTGGCTGATCCGCCGCGTGATCCGCGATAAATACTCGTTGTAGCCCGCCACATTCATCACAGCGCCATCGACTCGGTAATCCCCAAAAAGCGTAGCGCTTTGCAGGTCTTGCGAGATGAAGGTGTCGCCTTTTCCGAGCAAGCCTGTCAATTGCTCAGGCGTCATGGCCGTGAAAGCGGGTAATTCGCCCACATCCAGGGGATGATGGTCGCGCAACTCGTCTGCTTCTTGCAAAATGAATGGAATACCGAAATCAAAGGCTTCAAAGCCATCGCGCAACTCAGCCGCCATCACATCACCTGTGGCACTGGTGTCATCCATCTCGTCGCCCGTGGTGCCCGCCAGCCCTTCGTTGATCAAATCATCGTAGAACGACTGAAACGCCGGGTGCTCCACGATGGAGAGCACATCCAGCAAGCTGCCCGGTTCCTGCCCTGCGTTGATGCGCTCGCGGTTCTCGCGCTTGAGATCGGTGTATTCCGCATCGCGCCACATCAGGCGCAGGCCGCGTCCAATCGTTTGCTCCAGCAGAATCTGCGCTTGGCTGGAGCGCAACGGCACGATGACGCAGATGTTGTTCACATCAAAGCCCTCTCGCAGCATCAGCACGCTCACGATCACGCGCGGGGTGGCATGTTTGTCCACACTAAACAGGCGCTCGCGCACGGGCGCCCAGTCTTTCTCGCCTAATTCAGCTTTCTTACCCGAATCAATCGTCATCACTTCGTCATCGCCCAGTCCTTCTTGGTCTTGAAGGAAGGCAGCCACCAGCGGCGACACCGTGGTGTCTTCGCACACCACAAGCATCTTCGGATGGCGCTTGGAATCAATCTTGGCGAAATCCGCTTCCAGCTTGCGCAGTTTTTTCAATCCCGCCCGCAGCATCACGCGCTGTCCTTCGCTCAAGCAGGGGTTGCCTGCCTCATCGCGCTCGGCTTTGAACTCCAAAGGCAGTGCACCGATTTCCTTACGCCGATCCAGCACCAGCGATTTCACCAAACCCGCCCGCATGGCGCTCTTCAAATCAAAGTCGGTGATGATGTGCGGAAAATACAGCTTACGTTTGTTTTTGCCACCGCCCACATCGTTGTAAGGCGTTGCTGAGAAATCCATCTGCACGAAGCGCCGCCCCTTGGGCTCTGCAATCCGGCTCAGGCTCTTTTGCCACTCCACCTCTGTCGTCTCGCCTTCGCGTTTGAACTCGTGAATATGATGCGCTTCGTCGTTGAACACCATCAGCTCGGGCAGCCCGGCCAGAAATTCCAGCACATTGCCTCGCGCATAGCGCCTGTCTAACACTTCTAGGCTATTGCCCGTAGCGCGGCCCGGCATGAGCGGCAGCACAGATTCAATCACCTGCTGCGGGTCAGGCGGCGCACCGGGCGCGCTCACCTCTTCAACTTCTTCGATTGAATCCCCTTCAACAAGCAAATGCCAATTCGTGATGGCGATCATGCCGTTCCCAGTGGCCTTCAAGCCAATCTCGTTTTTGCTGCACACATTACCGCGTACGAAGGCAAACACCGCCTCGCGGTGCGTCTCGGGGATGAACAGGTCAGCAAACTGCGCCATATCTGAGCTGGCAAAGTCACGCGAGCCGTTGCCGCCGTGCACCAACTTGCCGCAAAACGCATCCAGCAACCGCTCATACACAATCAGCCCCGGTGCCACCACCATGAACTGTCGCGTGAAGCGTGCATCGTCCATGCCTTCGGCCAGCGCCGCCGTCTTGTTCAGCATCTGCCAGATCAGCAGCGCTTGCAGCACCCAAGTCTTGCCAGTGCCCGTGGCCATCTTCAAGCAATATTTAGGATGCGCGTGCTTCGAGCTGGACACCTCAGCCAGCCGTGTGCCCTCTAGCAGCGCCTCGGGCGCAGCCTGCTCATACAAATTCTGAAGCGTCCAGCTTGCACGGTCTTTGCCCAGCACCTCATGCGCCACGATGGCGTTCAATATGGCCTGCTTCTGCCCTGCATGAAAATTCAGCGCCCCATTGTTTCCACCTCTGGCCAGCACCATGTCTTCACCAAACCACCACATCAGCAGCTCAGCCGTGGTCGGCGTGACAAGCTCCAAAATGTCTGCCGCGCCAGATTCCAGCCCCAAGCAAAGCTGCTGGGTCTTAGCGGTCAGCCCGGCGGACAGGGCGAGTTGATCGTCTGCGGCATCAGTTTTGACAGTCATGCCGCAGCCCCCACCGTGCTCACCACCTCAGCTTCAAAGCCAAACACATCCACCACACGCACGCATACCTTGCGCGTGCCATCTTTTCCGGGAACGGTAACTGAGGCTTGCGTCACCACACGCAGCGCGTCTTCATCATTTGCCGTGTTGCCGCGATAGTCTTGCCAGACTGAGCGGAACACTTTGCCGTCGTAGTCTGGGTCCACCGCCCAGTATTCAATCAGCGCCAGTGGCTCGGCATTGGCCACCGCTTGCAGCTTGGCGCGGTTGGCATCGTCCAAGTTGATGGCTTCTGGGGAGAGCAGCACGTAATTTTTCAGCTTGATGGTCAGAGTCTCCTGCTCCCCTGTTGCCCTGCGCTCAATCGGGTGAATCGTCAGGTATTGCAGGCTAGAAAACCGCACCTGCCCGCGCAGCTTGTCCAGCCCGCCTTTTTTCTTGAGTCGATCCATCAAATCAGGCGGAATCACCAGCACCTCTAGCCGCGAATCGTTCAGCGCGGTGATGGTCTCGCCAATCGACGGCTCAAAGTTCCAGCCCAGCACCACCACTCGATCCCAGCCGCCCAGCAAGTTATCGCGCTGCGCAATGGCTTTCTTGAGCGTAGCCGCACCGGTGAGCTTGTTAGGCGAATCTGCCAGCACCAGCGTCTTGCTGCTTTTCTTACCGCCCAGCTCCATGCCCGCGATTTGCCCCAAATTGCGCTGCGGGTTCACATCCATCGGCAGTGGCAAAGCGCCATAGAGCGAGAGCACGATTTGCGACAAATCGCCAATCCGGAAGTCTCGCCCGAGCGTGGCCTTGGC
>JANMFP010000368.1:0-2719 GCA_031378135.1 Variovorax sp.
AAGGAAAAATCATGTCTATGAATGTTTTAAGCGCTTATTCCCCAGCAAGCACTTTCGCTCGCCGTGGTTCTTTGGCTTTGGCTGCTGTGTCCATGGCAGTTTTGGCAGGTTGCGCCAGCATGTCGGAGCCTGTTGGCGCAACGCGCGACGAAAAAGCAGTGGCTGTCACGGCTTCGCATCAACTGATCCGCTTCAACGCTGGCCAGCCGCAAAAAATCATCTCCTCCAAGCCCATCCTCGGCCTGCAAGCTGGCGAGACGATCTTGGGTATTGATTTCCGCATTTCCAAAGACACGCTCTACGCCTTGGGCAGCAGCGGCAGGCTTTACACGCTCAATGAAGATTCCGGCCAGCTCACCCAGGTGGGCAGCGGCTCGTTTGCCGTGAAGCTCGATGGTTCGATGTTTGGCTTTGATTTCAATCCTACCGTGGATCGCATTCGCGTGATCTCCAATACCAGCCAAAACCTGCGTCTGCACCCCGATACGGGCGCTGTGGTCGATAGCAATCCGAATATGGAAGGCGTGCAAATTGACGGCCCACTCACCTACGCGGCCAGCGATGTCAATTTCGGCAAAAAGCCCGGCATCGTTGGTGCGGCTTACAGCTACAACAAAGCTGATCCAAAAATCACCACGAATTACGCCCTTGATGCAGCCACCGGCGCATTGGTGACGCAAGGTTCGCGCGAAGGCATTGCGCCCACGGTCTCGCCTAACACCGGGCAATTGTTTACCGTGGGCAAATTGGGCGTGAATTTCGACGACGCCGCTTTTGATATTCAAGCGCTCAGCGATGTGGCATTTGCAGCTCTGTCTGGCAAAGAAATCAAAGGTACGCGTCTATATACGCTAGATGTGAAGACTGGTGCGGCCAAATTCATTGGCACTGTAGGCACCAGCGAAGGCATTCGTGCTATGGCTATGGAGCCCTGATTTAGCCCCGATTTAAGCTTAACTTAGCCTCGATCAAGCCTTGGCTTGATCTGCTATAAAAATAAGAGCACTCCGCACAGGATTTATGCCGGCTGAGTGCTCTTTCCGTTCTTAAAAACCTACAAAAATCAATCTCTGAAATTGTTGAAAGACAGCGGGATATCCGCCATGTCTTTTTTGATCATGGCCATCGCCGCTTGCAGATCATCTCGCTTGGTGCCCGAGACGCGCACCGCATCACCTTGAATGCTGGCTTGCACTTTGATTTTGCTGTCTTTGATGAGGCGTTGGATTTTTTTGCTGTCCTCTTGGGCGATACCTTCGCGCACTTTGATCACTTGTTTGACTTTGTCACCACCGATTTTCGTGCTCTCGCCAATGTCTAAAAAGCGCACATCGACGCTGCGTTTGGTGAGTTTGTTAACGAGCAAATCGTTGATTTGCACGAGCTGAAAATCTGCATCGCCGATCAGCGTGATCTCCTTGTCTTTGAGCTCAATCGAGGCACTGGTGCCTTTGAAATCAAAGCGCGTAGCAATTTCTTTGGCGGCGTTTTCGACCGCGTTTTTCACTTCAACGAGGTTGGGTTCGCAAACGGTATCGAAGCTTGGCATGACTTAACTCAGTGTGTTGATGTTTTCAGGTGAGACAATTGTGGCATGAATGTTGAGAAAAACACCCCCTTGAAGAGCTACAACAGCTTTGGCATTGTGGCCAAGGCTTTGAATTTGATTCGTATCAAAAGCACGGCTGATTTGCAGGCCTTGGCCAAGCAAACCGATTTCGCAGCCGAGCCGCCTTTTGTGCTAGGTGGGGGCTGCAATATTGTGCTCACAGGGGATGTCAAGCCGCTGGTGCTGAAAATTGAAATCATGGGGCGCACCAAGGTGAGCGAGACGGCGCGGCATCTCATCATCGAGGCTGGGGCGGGCGAGAATTGGCATGATTTTGTGGCTTGGACAGTTGCGCAGGGCTGGCCGGGCCTGGAAAATTTAGCGCTGATTCCGGGTAGTGTGGGCGCAGCGCCGGTGCAAAATATTGGCGCTTACGGCGTGGAGCTGCAAGATCGCTTCCACAGCCTGGATGCAGTGAATTTGCACACTGGCGAGCTTTTTACGCTGACGGCTGAGCAATGCGCTTTTGGGTATCGCGATTCAGTGTTCAAGCATGCAACGGATACTGGCCTGATGGGAAAAGCGGTGATTACCGCAGTGCGCTTTGCTCTGCCTAAAGTGTGGAAGCCGGAAGTGACTTACGCGGATTTAGCCCGCAAATACGCGGCATTTTTAAAGGAAATCGACACGGAGCCGGCGCATTATCTGCGCGAGGTGCTACTAAAACAGGAGCAAATACGTTGGGCGAATATGCTGCCCGAGCTCTTGCCTTCGCCACAAATGATTCTGGATTGGGTGGTGCAAATACGCCGCGCTAAGCTGCCCGATCCTGCGGTCATCGGTAATGCGGGCAGCTTTTTTAAGAACCCGTTTGTGAGTTACGAGCAGTGCGCCGACATCATCGCTCGCGAGCCAAAGGTGGTGTATTACAAGATGCCCGATGGGCAGATCAAGCTGGCTGCGGGGTGGTTGATTGATTCTTGCGGCTGGAAGGGCCGTGGCGTGGGCAACGCGGGCGTGTATGACAAGCAAGCGCTGGTGATCGTGAATAAAGGCACGGGCACCGCAACGCCTGCTACGGGCGGGGAAGTGATGACGCTTGCTAAGGCCATTCAAACCAGTGTTTATGAGCGATTCGGCATCATGCTGGAGCCGGAGCCAGTGGTGGTT
>JANMFP010000416.1:0-2420 GCA_031378135.1 Variovorax sp.
ATGCCCGCATTTTGGTTTGCATGTGGGCGCATGTGGCGGCTGCAAGATGCAGCATTTGGAGCCGAGTGCGCAGGTGGCGATCAAGCAGCGTGCGCTGGAGGATCAGCTGGTGCATTTGGGTAAGGTCAAGCCTGAACTCATTCTGCGGCCGATTCAGGGGCCAGATTGGGGCTATCGTTATCGGGCACGCCTTTCGATGCGCTATGTGCGCAAAAAAGATGAGGTGCTGATTGGCTTCCATGAGCGAGCCAGCCGCTACTTGGCGGATATGCAAACCTGCGTCGTGCTTCCCGCTCATGTGAGCAACATGCTGCTGCCGCTTCGTGCGCTTGTCAAAGGCATGGATGCGCGCGAGACGCTGCCCCAGATTGAGCTGGCTTGCGGCGACGAGGTGACGGCGCTGGTGCTGCGGCATTTAGAGCCGCTCTCCGATGGCGATGTGGCGAAGCTGCGCGAGTTTGCCGCGCTGCACGGTGTGCAGTGGTGGCTGCAATCCAAAGGGCCTGAGACGGTGAAACTCTTGGACGAGGGCGGCCCGGTGCTCGCCTATGCCTTGCCAGAATTCGGCATTACCATGCCGTTTAAGCCGACGGACTTTACGCAAGTTAATCCAGATATCAACCGCGTGCTCGTGAGCCGCGCGCTGCGCTTGCTCGATGTGCAAAAAACAGATCGCGTGATTGATTGGTTTTGCGGCTTGGGTAACTTTACTTTGCCGCTGGCAACGCTGGCTCGTGAAGTGTTGGGCATTGAAGGAAGCGACACGCTTGTGAAGCGCGCCAAAGATAACGCAAAAGATAACGCCGAGAGGAATTTAAAGAAAAATCAGCCTCTAGCCGGCAAAGAATCTGCGCACAGTGCTACTGATTTCGTAGCGCGAAATTTATTCGAGATGACGGGGCAGATGCTGGTGGATGACGGCTGTGCCAATCGTTGGTTGATTGATCCACCACGCGAAGGTGCATTTGCACTGGTGAAAGCCTTGGCGCAGATTCATCAGCAGCGCTTGGGCAACTTGCCTGAAATCGCAGAGGGCGAAGAAGCGTCTCAGCCCGTGAACATCGGAGATTGGCAACCCCCGCAGCGCATCGTCTATGTGAGTTGCAATCCATCTACCCTAGCGCGTGATGCAGGGCTGCTGGTGCATCAAGCCGGTTACCGCTGCACCGCCGCCGGCGTGATCAATATGTTTCCACACACCGCGCACGTGGAAAGCATGGCGGTATTTGAGTTGCAATCGGAATAAAACGGTGTTGTGATTAGGCTTCCCTGCGCAGCGCAGGAAAGAGGATCACATCGCGAATGCTGGGGCTATTTGTGAGCAGCATCATCAAGCGATCAATGCCGATGCCGCAGCCGCCTGTGGGTGGCATGCCGTATTCCAAAGCGCGCACGAAATCTTGGTCGTAATACATGGCTTCATCGTCGCCGGCGTCTTTGGCGTTGGCCTGCGCTTGGAAGCGGGCAGCTTGCTCTTCTGCATCATTGAGCTCTGAGAAGCCATTGCCGAATTCACGGCCTGTGATGTAGAGCTCAAAGCGCTCGGTGATGGTGGGATCGGTGTCACTGGCGCGGGCCAGCGGCGAGATTTCGGTGGGGTGATTGCAAATGAAGGTGGGCTCGATGAGCTTTTCTTCGACCACTTCTTCAAAGTACATCACTTGCAGGCTGGCGATACTGCGGGTGGTGAGTTTGTCGGCCTCTTCCTTTTTGCCGAGCTTTTTTAAAGCATGTGTGAGCCAAGTGCGATCATCCACCCCAGCTTCGCCTGCATCGGTGTGTTTCACAATCGCATCGCGGATGGATAGGCGCGCGAAGGGTTTGGCCAGATCGATGCTGTGCTGCGTTTGGCCGAGCAGATAAGGCAGAGTGGTGCTGCCTGTGGCGGCAGTGGCTACGTTGCGAATCAGCTGTTCAGTGAAATCCATCAAATCGTGATGGTTCCAATACGCCGCATAAAACTCCATCATGGTGAATTCTGGGTTATGTCGAACGGAGATGCCTTCGTTTCGGAAGTTGCGGTTGATCTCAAACACACGCTCAAAGCCGCCGACAATCAGGCGCTTCAAATACAGCTCGGGCGCAATGCGTAAAAACATTTCTTGATCGAGCGCGTTGTGATGCGTGGTGAACGGCTTGGCATTGGCGCCGCCGGGAATCGGGTGCAGCATCGGCGTTTCCACTTCGAGGAAGCCATGCTCAATCATGAAGCTGCGAATCGCGCTTACGCCTTTGCTGCGCGCGCGGAATCGCTCGCGAGCGACCTCATCGGTAATCAGATCCACATAGCGCTGGCGATATTTCACCTCTTGATCGGCGATGCCGTGAAATTTATCGGGCAAAGGGCGCAGGCTCTTGGTGAGCAATTGAATGCTGCTGACTAACACGGAGAGCTCGCCGGTTTTGGTTTTGAAGAGCTT
>JANMFP010000417.1:0-3066 GCA_031378135.1 Variovorax sp.
AAAAATTGAGAAAGTGCACCTCATCAGCAAAGACAAAGCTGTTCTCTCGATGCGAAAAAGGCTAGAAAAACTGTCAGTTTGTGTCAGTGCGACATTTTCGGATTGACAAAAATGTCAGCCAACAACGCATACAAATTCTTACAGACGGGTAAAGGCTTGATAAACGTGACGCAATCAACAAAAAGGCTTCAAAAATGAAGCAAAAGCAACAACCTCAAGAGGAATGAGCAGTTGGCACGGCCATTGCAATTCATCTTAGCTTTTTTAACCAAACAGGAGAATTTTATGAAGCGTGCTATTCAAAAGGGTTTCACCCTCATCGAACTGATGATTGTGGTTGCGATTATTGGTATTTTGGCTGCTATTGCATTGCCAGCGTACCAAGATTACACGGTGCGTACTCGCGTGTCTGAAGGTTTCCAATTGGCTCAGCCAGCACGTGCAGGCTTAGCTGTGGATGGCATCGCTGCTCAAGCAGACTATCAACGCTACACTGGTGCTTGGAACACCCAAGCAGGCGGCAGCGGCGCAAACAGTAAGTTTGTGGAGAGCGTGCTCTTTTCAATAGCAGCTACTCCAATGACAGTTAATGCCACTACTGGCTTGTCTAACGGCACTGGCGCTGCAACTGAAAATATCAAGATCCGTTATCTCCCCAATGCGGTTGGTGGTATGGCACCGACAGAGTACGAAATTCAGTTGTTTCCTCGCATCCGCGTTGGCGCAGCAACAGCTCTTGCTGTAGCACCTGCAACTGCATGGACAGACGGCACATCAGGTACGATCGACTGGGCTTGCGTTAGCTTCACCAACAGCACGGCTTTAGGACGTTTTGGTACGATCGCTCCCGCAGTTGTGGGCGCAACAGGCGTTCAAGCTAAATATGCTCCAGCAGAATGCCGTTGATTTGACCTAATCAAACAAAGCAATCTAAAAAGAGTGCCTTTGGTGCTCTTTTTTTTAGCCATTTTGTTGGAAATACATCATGAAACATGTTGAGCGCAACGGATTTACTTTGATCGAGTTGATGATTGTCGTGGCGATTATTGGAATTTTGGCTGCAATTGCTTTACCTGCGTATCAAGATTTCACGATTCGGGCGCGCGTTTCAGAGGGTTTTCAGCTCAGTCAACCTGCACGTCAACAACTTTCCAGCGAGGGCACTGCCTCAATCTCTGACTATCAGCGCATTGTTTGTGCATGGAATATCCAATCTGGCGGTACTCCGCCATGCAATACAGGCTCTGGTGCTAACAGTAAATTCGTCATTTCGATTTTATTCGCCGATGCAACAGGAACTCCACTAACAGCTACTGCAACTGGTGCGGCTGGAGACAATATCAGCATTAGTTACAACGCGGCTAATGTCGGAGGTATAGGTACGAACATAATTTTGCAATTACATCCTAGAATTCGCACTGGATCAGGAGCAGCAGTTACGATTGCAACCGCATGGGGCGCAGGGCAATCCGGCTCGATTGAT
This sequence comes from Variovorax sp., assembly GCA_031378135.1. Taxonomy (GTDB): domain Bacteria; phylum Pseudomonadota; class Gammaproteobacteria; order Burkholderiales; family Burkholderiaceae_C; genus JANMDU01. The sequence goes on from JANMFP010000417.1 coordinate 1,484, forward strand.
TGGGGTTGCGTCGGCAGCAGCAATGCAACCGCCAATGCACCGACTCGTAATCTTGGGCCAGCAATCTTAGCTGTTGCAAACGGTGTACTGCCTCAGTTTGCGCCAGCTGAATGCCGCTAAGACAAGAGCTGTGTTTTTTTGGTAAAGCTCCAACCGATTTGGCACAATCACAAAATGATTGATCATGTACGTTTCAAAGTAGCAGGGAAAGCTGCTGCCACTCATTTTTTGCTAAGTGTACTAGTTGCTTTTATAGCAGCAGCTCTTGTTTTTGGGCTTTGGTTTCCTGGCGCGTATCGCGATATGGCGGGGGGCACGGAGCTATTTTTGTTGATCGTGATTGTTGACATAGTGTGCGGCCCATTGTTGACGCTGGTTTTGTTTAATCCACTCAAATCAAGACGCGAACTATTCTTTGACTTAGGTTTGGTCGCGCTGGTGCAGCTGGCGGCGTTAATCTATGGCCTGTGGACGCTTTGGGATGTGCGCCCTCTGTATTTACCGCATGAATTTGATCGATTTAAAGTTGTTTCACTGAATGATCTTCGGGGTGCGGATACCAGCATGCTGTCCGGTGAGTTAGCATCCAATTTTTTCAAAGGCCCGCAGGTCGTGGCATTGCGAGAGCCTAAAGATATCGAAGAACGCAATAAAGTACTTTTCGCCGCTCTTTCAGGCGGGGCAGACTATGGCGAGCGCCCTGATTTTTACTTGGCATTTGACGAAAAGACAGCTGGTAAAACGCTTGAGCGTGCACGTAAGGTGAGTGATTTCGTGCTGCGTTATCCGCAGCAAAAAGAAGTATTAGAAAAGATTGCTGTTAAGTTGAATCAGCCTTTGAGTCAACTCAAGTATCTTCCTATCAAAGCGCGTAAAGATTGGATCGCCGTGCTCACGCCCACGGGGCAGATTGCGGAATTCGTGCCAGGTGACGGTTTCTAAATCTTTGATGGCTTGTTTGCTGTTGGCGCTACCTTGGTGGATAGGTACAGCGCTGGGGCCGGTGGCGCAAATGGGCGCTTGGTTGGCAGTGGGCTGCACGCTTGGGATCGCTCTCATTTTTCGATTCGATCACTTCGCATGGCCGCGGAGCTTAATCTTGGCTGCTGTTGTGAGTGCTTGCTTTGGCTTGTTGCAATACGGCGCCTGGGCCACGTCTTTATCACCTTGGGTGAGTGAAGCAACTCCCGGCGATGTGGTGGCTAACCTTCGGCAGCGTAATCAGTTGGCTACGCTGTTATCCATAGGATTGCTGGCGTTCTTGTGTTTACGGATCCGCCCCAGCACATCTAGGCAGCGTCTTTTGTATTTGAGCGCTTTTGTAGCAATCGTGTTGTTGGCTTTTGTGAATGCCTTGTCTGGCTCGCGCACGGGTTTGCTGCAGCTTTTGTCATTGATGGGGCTGGCATGGGCATGGCGGCGATCATGGCTTTCGGATGCTCGCTGGATGCTGGGGGTGGCTTGTTTGGCTTATGTGCTGAGCGTGTTGCTTGCGCCATGGCTAGCCATGCTGGTGGGGCATGGGAATGCGGGTTTGCTGGGGCGGGCAGAGGATACAAATGCATTTTCTCGGCTGGCGCTTT
>JANMFP010000430.1:0-4194 GCA_031378135.1 Variovorax sp.
GCCGCCTGCTGCGCCAAGGATAAGCACCGTCTCACCACTCTTGAGTTGGCCGCGATCCATCAGCGCATGGATCGTGGTGGCGTATGTCATCAATAGCGACGCACCATCTTCATACGTGAAGCCTTGCGGCATGGGCAGCGCAAGCATCGCGGGGAGCACGGCATGCGTGGCAAAGCCGCCTGTGCCATGCAGGCAAATCACCGATTGGCCGACCTTCAAATGCGCCACGTCTTCCCCTACCGCATCGATGACGCCGGCAAACTCCGAGCCGGGCACAAACGGAAGAGGCGGCTTGAATTGGTATTTGTTTTGAACGATCAAGGTATCGGGGAAATTCAAGCTCGCCGCTTTGATCTGCACACGCACTTCGCCAGCTTTTGGCTCAGGTGTTGGCAGTTCTTTCCAGCTAAGTGCTTCAGAGCCGGTGGGGGTTTCGCAGAGCCAAGCTTGCATGATGTATCTCCTTCAATGTCAATGCTTGCATCTTAGGCGCAGAAATGAGCCCGCATGCACATGAGTGTCGCCTTAGAATCAATGGCATGAAAATCTTGATTTCTAACGACGATGGCTACCAAGCCGCAGGCATTGTGGCTTTGTATGAAGCTCTGAAAACGGTGGCAGAAGTCGAGGTGATAGCGCCGGAGCACAACAATTCGGCCAAATCCAATGCGCTGACTTTGCATTCCCCGCTTTACGTGCACCGCGCTGCCAATGGCTTTCGCTATGTGAACGGCACACCGGCAGATTGCGTGCACATCGCGCTCACCGGCCTACTCGGCTACAAGCCAGACCTCGTTGTCTCTGGGATCAACAACGGCGCAAATATGGGCGACGACACGATCTACAGCGGCACAGTGGGCGCGGCCATGGAGGGTTATTTGTTTGGCATTCCTGCACTGGCTTTCTCGCAGACGGAAAAAGGCTGGGCGCATTTGCAAGATGCAGCGCAAGTGGCCAAAGATTTGGTGCTTAAATTCGGCGCATCGCGCGGCGATCCATCCAAAGATAAAGCTTGGCTGCTCAACATCAACATCCCCAATCTGCCCCGCGAGCTGATTCAGACGCCACGAGTCTGCCGCCTTGGCCGCCGCCACGCCGCTGAAGCTGTGGAGACGCAAACCAGCCCGCGCGGCGAGACGATGTATTGGATCGGCGCTGCAGGCGCTGTGGCCGACAGTGGGCCGGGCACGGATTTCGAAGCCGCCGCCGCAGGACACGTCACGATCACGCCGCTGCAGGTCGATCTCACGGATCATGCGCGGCTAGGCGATTGGGCACGCAAAGCAGCATGAACCGCCCCAGCTTTCCCGCCCGCCTGCCCAGCGGCATGCCGCAAACAGGTGCAAAACCCACTGTGGCGGCGAAAACTTTACCAGCAATCACTCCTAAAACCATAGCTAACCGAGCAGATTCTATGCCGGCCAGTGCCCCAAAAGGCATTGAAAAGCCGCAAAAAAGGGCACTTCCAGCCCCCGCGCAATCGCCTACGCGTGGTTCTGCTCACGGCACGGGAATGGACAGCGCCGCCGTGCGCGCCCGTATGGTGAAGTTGCTTGCCGAAGGCGGCATCACAGATGCCGCCGTGCTCGGCGCCATGAACACCATCGAGCGCCATCGCTTCGTTGATACCGCTCTTGCTCCTCAGGCCTACGAAGACACCAGCCTGCCCATTGGCCTTGGGCAAACCATCTCCAAGCCCAATGTGGTTGCGCGCATGATTGCTCTTCTGCGCGAAGGCGCTGCGCTGGATGCACAAGGAAAAATGGGCCGCGTGCTAGAGATTGGCTCAGGCTGCGGCTACCAAGCGGCGCTGCTGTCCTTGCTGTGCAAAGAGATCTACAGCATTGAGCGATTGCGCGGCTTGTACGACAAAGCCTTGGTCAACATCCGCCATCTGTCAGCGCACAATTTGCATCTGCTGCTCGGCGATGGCATGCTCGGCGCAAAGAGCGGCGCGCCGTATGCCGGCATCATTGCAGCAGCTGGCGGCGAGGCGATTCCGCAAGCTTGGGTGGATCAACTCGCCGTTGGCGGGCGCATCGTTGCCCCCATCCACACGAAAGAGGGAAACGCATCCGCTCAATCGCTCATCGTGATCGACAAAACCGCCCGCGGCCTGAAACAAACTGTATTAGAAAGTGTGCTCTTTGTGCCCCTAAAATCAGGGGTTATGTAGCTGCACAAGGGAACACGCAAATGATCAACACAAACAGCACCACTTTACGCATCTTCTTTCGCGCAGGCGCGCTGGCAGCCCTTACTAGCATGGCATTGATCACCGGCTGCGCCAGCAGAGCCCCCGGTGGCTCTGCACCTGTTGAAGATCGAGGCACGATGCAGCGCCCCTCCTCTTCAGCGCCCGCAGGTACAGCCCCTGTTGCCACATCTGTTGGCTCGCCCGCTGGCACGACAACAACCGCCAAGCCCCTGCCCGGCATCGAAAACGCCGGCAAACCTGGCTACTACACGATCCGCCCCGGCGACACACTGATCCGCATCGGCCTCGATGCCGGCCAAAGCTGGCGCGATATCGCCCGATGGAACAATATCGACAACCCCAATATCATCGAAGTCGGTCAAGTTGTGCGCATCATTCCGCCGGGCACGGCTGCAGTTGCTGCGGCTCCTTTGCCACCTGTTTCAACGCCAGCATCGGCTCCAAGCAGTGATGGCGTCGTCACGCGCCCTGTCACATCGCCATCAGCCGTCACAGCCACCAGCGTACCGCCGCCCGGCACTCGAACCGCTGCCGCGCCTTCAGTCACACCCGCCCCCTTGCCCGCAGCCAGCGCGCCCCTGCCGCCTGCCTCCTCACCCAGCGATGAAGATATCGGCTGGATCTGGCCAGTCACAGGCGGCGCGAATGCCATCGTGGCGCGCTTCGATGAAGTGAGCAACAAAGGCGTGGGCATCAGCGGCAAGCTGGGCGATCCGATTCTTGCAGCAGGCGATGGCCGCGTGGTCTATGCGGGCGCTGGCCTGCGCGGCTATGGCAATTTGGTGATCTTGAAGCACAACAACACCTATCTGACGGCCTACGCACACAACCAAACCTTGCTCGTGAAAGAAGACCAAACAGTGCGCAAAGGCCAGAAAATTGCCGAGATGGGCAACTCTGACTCAGACCGTGTGAAATTGCATTTTGAAATCCGCCGCCAAGGCAAACCTGTCGATCCGCTGCGCTTTCTGCCGCGCTGATTCCTGCCGCGCTGATTCAGCTGGGTTTTTAGGTATTTTCTAAGCATTTTGGGTACTTAGCCGGCATAGAATATGCGCGGAGTGCTCACTATTTAATAGCATAAAGGATGTGATCATGGCCTGGCCAGTGATGGTGTTTGACATTGAAAGCATTCCTGATGTGCGAGGCTTGCGAGCACTGAGTGAGTACGACAGCGCTTTAACCGATCAAGAAGTGCATGCCCAATGGGCGGCAGATCGCAAAGCGAACAACAAATCAGATTTCATGCCGCTGCACCTGCAGCGCATCTTGTGCATCAGCGTCGTCTTCCGCAATGCAGAAGGCCTGAGAGTGCATAGCTTCGTGGATCGAGACAATGCCTCTGAGGGCAAAATCATCCAGCAATTTTTCGGCAGTCTTGAGAAGCATGTGCCTCAGCTGGTCAGCTGGAATGGCGGCGGTTTTGATCTTCCTGTGCTTCATTATCGAGGCATGATCCACGGCGCATCCGCTCCAAAATACTGGGACATGGGCGATGGCGGCGATCATGATTCGCGCGAATTCAAGTGGAACAATTACATCTCCCGCTACCACCTGCGCCACTTGGATTTGATGGATTTGCTCGCGATGTTTCAGCCCAAAGCCAACGCCCCGCTCGATGCGATGGCCAAACTCTGCGGCTTCCCCGGCAAGCTGGGCATGGATGGCAGCAGAGTCTATGAAGCCTATCTCGCGGGCGGCACCGAGGACATTCGCCGCTACTGCGAAACCGATGTGATGAACACTTATCTCGTGTATTGCCGCTTCCAAAAAATGCGTGGTGGTTTGAGTGAAAAGGAATACGACGACGAAATCACTTTCGTTAAAAGCACCTTGAACGAGCTCGCACCGCATGAAGCGCATTGGGATGAGTACTTGAAGGCTTGGGCGTGATGTTCTGTGCAGCTATAATTTGATCGTGAATTTGCCGCAAGCCCATCTCAAAACAGCCAGCACCGCTGGCTTGTTGGCCTGCG
>JANMFP010000486.1:0-4923 GCA_031378135.1 Variovorax sp.
AAAGATCGAAGCCGCAGCCAAGCCCGGCGCCATCAGCGGCAAAAACACTTGACCAAAAACGCGCAGCGGCCCGCAGCCATCCATCGCAGCAGCCTCCTCAAGCTCAATCGGCACTTGCAGCACAAAGCCATACAACAACCATATCGTGAACGGCAAATTCACCGCGACATAGAGCAAAATCAAGCCCCAAAGGCTGTTGACGATGCCCCACTGGTTCCAGATCACAAACACTGGAATCGCCAAAACCGCCAAGGGCACTGTCCGCAGGAGCAGTGTGGTGTAGGCTGCTGTGGTTCGGCCAAAAAACCGAAATCTTGCCAAGCCATACGCGGCCATGCAACCCAGCACCAGCGTAATGAGCGTGGAGACGATGCCAACAATCAGGCTATTTTTTAAATACACCTCCAAGCGATCTTCTTGCAACACCGCGCGGTAGTTCTCCAGAGTGGGCACGAATAAGAAATTCAGCGGCTCTGAAAAAATTTGCACTTGCTGACGCATGCTGGTCGCAAAGATCACCAAAATCGGCGCCAAGCAAATCACGGCCAGCAAAATAAGCATCACGTAATGCAAAGTGGCCAGTGGCAGGCTGCGTTTCATCTCGCCTCCTTCATGGGATTAGACAAACGCAGCGCGCCCCAAGACAAAGCCGCCACCACTACCAATAGCAACACCGAGATGGCCGCGGCTACGCCCATTTGCTGCCCAACGAATGCCGTTTTGTAAATATGCAGCGCCAGAATTTCCGTGCTGTTTCCCGGCCCGCCAAAGGTGAGCACGTAAACCACTTCCAACACTCGGAATGCATCAATCAAGCGCATCATCAAAGTAATCGCAATCACATGCATCACCATCGGCAGCTTGACCAAAAAGATTTGTTGCCACCAATTCGCACCATCAATGCGCGAAGCTTCCATCACCGCGCCATCAACGCTCGCGAGCGCAGCCAGCATCATGATGAAAACAAAGGGCGTCCATTGCCACACATCGGCAATCACAATCGCTACAAAAGCCAAAGTAGGATCGGCAAGCCATGTTTTCGCTTCAAACCCGCCTAATTGCAACAGCGCGTTGATCAGGCCAAACTGCGCATCAAACATATACCGCCACGCCAGCCCCACAGCAATGGGCGCAATCATCATTGGCAGAATGAAAATCGTTCGGAATATCGACATGCCTCGCACTGGGCGCTCCAGCGCGAGCGCCAATGCGATGCCGAGGATCATCTCCAGAGTGACGCAAATACCTGCAAACAGCAAGGTGATCCAGAGTGACGACCACACTTGTGGGTTGCTGAATGCTGAGACAAAGTTATCGAGACCCACCCATTGCGCACTGTTCCATGGCGTGCCCATGTCCCACTTGTAGCCCGCTAGCTGAAAAGCCGTGAGCACGGGGTACAGGCAAGCCGCCGCCATCACGAGGATAGCGGGGCCGACATAGAAAGCAACAGTCCAGCGAGACGTTCGCATATTAGGTAGATCTCAATGAAGTTCGCAAAACCAATTAGATTTTGTAGCCCGATTCACGCATGATTTGCGTGACCTGCGGCACCATGCCGTTGAGCGCATCTTCGGCGCTCTTCTTGCCGGTGAGCGCTTCCGAAATGCCCACACCCAAGGCCTGCACATTGATGCGATCCCAAACCGGAATAATAGGACGCCAGTCAGGATTGGAGTATTTCAATGCTTCTTTGAACACAATGAATTCTGGGTATTGACGCACGATGTCGGCAGCATCCATGGTGGAATTGCGCATCGGCGCGCCACCCAAGCGCGTGACGGCTTTGTCTTGCGCCTTGGAGGTGAGCCATTGCATGAGCAAAAAGCCAGCCTCAGAGTTTTTCGCATTCTTCGGTATGGTCAAGCCGAGGCCGCCGGATTGCGAAGCACGCTTCACACCGCGAGGATGCAGCGCCCAGCTCACATTGCCCACCACCTTGCTGCGCGCTGGATCGCTCACCACACCTGCAAACGAGGTGGAATCCAAATACATCGCTGCTTGGCCTTGCAAGAACGCCGTGTTGGCTTCGCCTTGGCCGAAGCCTGGGATGCCTGCCGGGCCTGTAGCCACCACGTCTTGCAAAAACTTCAATGCAGCCACGCCAGCCTTGTCGTTGAAACGCGGCCTCCATTGATCATCAAATACGCTGCCACCCAATGGGTTCAAGTGCAAGAGCCATGCATGCACGGCTTGGTGCCCTGCTTGGCCGCGCGAGGTGAGTGCACCCATGCCCGATTGATCTTTGAGCACACGCAGCGCTTTAGAAAAATCTTCATAGGTTTCTGGCACTTTGAGATTGAGCTTGGCAAACACATCGCGGCGATAAGCGAGCACAGAAGTTTCTGCGCCATACGGCAGGCCATACAGTTTCGCGCCCGGGCCTGCCAGATAGCCTTTGGGCCCGCCAACCATGCCGAGGTTCTCAAGGTAGATCGGAATGATGTCTTTCATGTCGTAGGCGGGATCGGCCAACGCTGGGTTGGCAAAAAACGGCTCGAGCGGCTGCACCAAGTTTTTAGCCACATATTCGCCCTTCCACATCACGATATAGCAAGCCAAATCGTAGTCGCCTTGGGGCTTGGCCATTTCAAGCAGTTGCTTTTCTTTCAAACGCCCAATCGCCAATTTGTCCAGTTCCACTTTGATGCCGGTTTCTTTGGTGAACTCAGGCAGCAATTTGGCCATCGCGTCGTAGTGCGGATGCGCCGGCACGTTCATCGTGACGGTTTTGCCAGCGTATTTGGCGAAGCGGTTTTGCGCAATCGCGCCGCTGAACGGCAAGCCTGCGCCAAACACGGTGATGCCCGTGTTTTTAATGAGTGTTCTGCGATCTAAGCTCATGAATAAGTCTCCAGGTTGAGTGAAAAGCAAGGGCGAAAAGTAAGAGTAAAAATAAACGTATCAAGAACGGGGAAGCAGCGACAGACCCGAAGCCTGATCAAAAACATGCAACGCATTGGGCTCAAAGCAAAGCGCAATATCCGAGCCCAAACTGTGCTTGGCATCGCCTGCCACCATGGCAGACAGGCGGCAATCAGATTGGCCCAGCATCGGGCCAGCGAGCTGGCTTTCGGTGCCTAAATATTCAACGACTTCTGAGCGCAGGGCTATTCTGTTAGGCAACTGATCACCTAAGTGCAATGCCTGCGGGCGAATGCCAGCGATCAGCGCTTGACCTTCGCGCACGCTGGTTGTTTGCAGCCAATCAGGCGCTTGCCATTCAATACCATTGGCACGAAGCATGGTGCGATCGCTGTTTTTGTGGCAAGTCACGCTGAGCATATTCATCGTTGGCACGCCAATGAAGCCCGCCACAAACAGATTTGCAGGGCGATTGAACACCTCCGTCGGCGTGCCGACTTGTTGAATCTCGCCTTTGTCAAAAATCACGATACGCGAGGCCAGCGTCATCGCTTCAATCTGATCGTGAGTCACATACACCGTGGTTTTGCCCAAGCGCTGATGCAACACGGCAAGCTCGGCGCGCATGTGGCTTCTGAGCTTGGCATCAAGGTTCGAGAGTGGCTCGTCAAACAAAAAGATTTTGGGCTCGCGCACAATGGCGCGGCCAATCGCCACGCGCTGGCGCTGCCCGCCGGAGAGCTCTTTGGGTTTACGCGAAAGCAAATGCTCAATGTTCAAAATCTTGGCAGCAGCAGCCACTTTTGTTTGGATCTCATCTGCCGGGCAGCCCGCGATCTTGAGCGAGAACGACATGTTTTTAGCGACATCCATGTGCGGATACAGCGCATAGTTTTGAAACACCATGGCGATGTCTCGCTCCATCGGGTGCAGATTCGTCACCTCGCGCTCACCAATGAAAATTCGCCCTTCGCTCACCTCCTCAAGGCCAGCGATCATGCGAAGTGTGGTGCTTTTGCCGCAGCCTGATTCGCCGAGCAAGACCATGAACTCGCCTTCTTCAATGTCAAGATCGAGATGCTTGACGACGGTGACATCGCCAAAGCGTTTGACCACATTTTTTAAACTTAGGCTTCCCATTATTTCTCTTGCCCCAGTGTAGATTTCAGTGCAGGTCGAACCATGCCCCAATTCACATGCGGGCGCTGGTTGCCCGGATGCTCAGGGCTTGGGCCCCAAATGGCTTGGTAGGTGTCGATATTTCGGCCTGCGCGTTCAAGCTGAATGGCCCATGCGATGAGCGCCAGCCACCATGCAGCTAAAACAATGGGCATCCAGCGCGGCGCGTCTGCTGCAATCAGGCCGAGTACAACGGTCAATACGGCTATGCCCACTGCTGCCCAGCCGCAAGTTTTGTGAATCCATTCAAAGCGCAAGCGATATGCCGTCATGTCGTAATGGTCACCGCGCATCTGAGGCTCTGTGGGCCCGCCTTTGCTACCGCGCAACCATGCGCCGATGATCTGCACCAGCGCCAGCGCAAGCACCGCCCAGCCCAAATAACGATGCAGCATCGCAGGCGTTGAATCATGATGTGTGGCCTGCCAAGACAGCGCTACGCCAATCAACATGGTGAGCACACCGCCGTATTGAAGCGCGCGATGCGCATGCCACCAAGCGCGGTTGTCCACCTGGCGCGGCCAATTTTGGCGCGGCGTGACTTTGTAATAACGCGCCGCGATCACGCCCAACGGCAGCATCACCGCCCATGCCAGAACCATGAGCCGTGCGTGCCAAGCAATCAACATATCAATTTCGTGCATCGCCGCGCCGCTCAGCGGCTTGAGCAACCATTGCCAGATTTGCGCGAAAGTGTTGTCCAAACTCATGGCTTTTGAACACCTCGCGTGTTCAGGCGAATGCTGTAAAGCGATGTGCTTGCGCAGATGAACAAAACATCTCGCGCTGCACCGCCAAAGGTGAGATTGCCCACTTTTTCCGGCACCGCAATCAGTGCGAGCTTCGTGCCATCAGGGTGAAACACCTGCACGCCTTCGC
>JANMFP010000488.1:0-2911 GCA_031378135.1 Variovorax sp.
TCACGCCGTGGGCGTGCGCCTCAAAACAGCCGCAGCTTCGATTCTTGAGCTACACATTGACGTCACGCGACGCGATGCACGCATGAAGCAGTTTCAGGATCGCGCGAAAGAGACTGCGGCCATGACGCCGGGCTTGAAACTGATCGAATCCGATGGCGCGCGGCTCACGCGCATGTGCGGCGGAATGATGCACCAAGGCGTGGTGGCGGTGGTCAATCCCTTGATTCAAGCGCGCTCAGTGGATGATGTGCTCGATCAATTGGAGGAAGCTGGCAGCACTGCTGCGCCGCTGATTTTGGTGCTCGATGGCGTGACGGATCCACACAACTTAGGCGCTTGTCTGCGCGTGGCAGATGGCGCGGGCGCGCATGCGGTGATTGCACCGAAGGATCATGCGGTGGGCATTAACGCGACTGTTGCCAAAGTGGCCAGCGGTGCAGCAGAGACCGTGCCGTATTTGATGGTGACGAATCTGGCGCGCACTTTGGGCGAGCTCAAGGAGCGCAATATTTGGGTGATTGGCACGAGCGAAGATGCCGATAAGACGATTCACGAGGTCGATCTGAAAGGGCCAGTGGCCTTGGTGCTCGGCGCTGAAGGCCCAGGGATGCGGGCGCTCACGAAGAAGACGTGTGATGAGCTCGTGCGGATCCCGATGCTGGGGGCGGTGGAGAGCTTGAATGTTTCAGTGGCAAGCGCGGTGTGCTTGTATGAGGCAGTCAGGCAACGCACTGCTTCATAACTTTGCAACGTACTGCTTAGTAGCTTTGCAACGGGCTGTTTCATAGCTTCGCAATCAGCCCAGCATGGCCAGCATTTGCGCCTCATCAATCACAGGCACGCCAAGCTCTTTCGCTTTATCGAGCTTGCTGCCTGCTTCCTCGCCGGCCACCACGTAGCTCGTCTTTTTGCTCACGCTGCCTGAGACTCGTCCGCCTGCGGCCTCCAGCAAATCTTTGGCTTGATCGCGGCTGAGCGTTGGGAAAGTGCCGGTCAGCACAAAGGTTTTGCCAGACAAGGTTTGCGGAGCGCGCTCGGCTGGCGCGCCCTCTTCCCATGTGATGCCTACGGCACGCAATTGCTCCATCACCTCACGGTTGTGCGGCTGATCGAAGAAAGTGCGCAAGCTGTGCGCGACGATGGGGCCGACATCATTGACTTGGAGAAGTTGCTCTTCAGTCGCATCCATGATGGCATCCAAACTGCCGAAATGCTTGGCCAGATCTTTGGCTGTGGCCTCGCCGATTTGGCGAATGCCTAGGCCATAGAGGAAGCGAGGCAGGGTCGTTTGCTTTGATTTTTGTAGCGCTGCGAGCACATTCTGCGCTGACTTTTCGGCCATTCTGTCGAGCGCAGACAATGAAGTGAGCCCCAAGCGATACAAATCAGGCAAGGTTTTGATCACGCCGCCATCGACGAGTTGATCGACTAATTTTTCGCCCAAGTTCTCAATATCCAAAGCACGGCGCTGGGCGAAATGCAAAATCGCCTGCTTGCGCTGCGCCGGGCAAAACAAGCCACCTGTACATCGCCAATCCGCTTCATCCTCTTCTTTGGCAATCGCGCTTTGGCATTCAGGGCATTGGCCGCAGAGGCGTTTGTAAATGTTGAGAGGCTCGCCTGCATCGTGTGGCCTCCTCTCCAACACCACACCCACCACCTCGGGAATCACATCGCCTGCACGGCGCACGATCACCGTGTCGCCCACCCTCACATCCTTGCGCTGCGCCTCGCCTTCGTTGTGCAGAGTCGCGTTCGTTACCGTCACACCTCCCACGAACACTGGGAACAGCTTAGCAACCGGCGTGAGCTTACCCGTGCGGCCGACTTGGATGTCAATGGCGAGCACTTGCGTGAGTTGCTCTTGTGCAGGATATTTGTGCGCCACAGCCCAACGCGGCTCGCGGGTCACAAAGCCCAAGCGCTTTTGCAAGGCAAAGCTGCTGACCTTGTAGACCACGCCATCAATATCAAAAGGCAGCGCGTCGCGCTCTGCGGCAATGCGCTGGTGATACGCTATCAATTCAGTAGCACCCCGCGCAATAGATGTGCCGTTCGATACCGGAAAACCCCATGATTTAAGCGTTTGCAGGGCTTGCCAATGCGATTCAAATACAGGGCCTCCCTCTGAAGGCGGCGTGTAATCACCCAAGCTGTAGGCGAAGAAACTTAAAGGCCGCTGCGCCGCGATTTTTGAGTCGAGTTGTCGCACGGCACCTGCTGCTGCGTTGCGCGGGTTCACAAAGGTTTTCTCGCCTTTCATGCCTGCTGCAATTTTTTCTCGCTGCCGCTCGTTCATCGCCTCAAATTCATCACGCCGCATGTACACCTCGCCACGCACCTCAAGCAAAGGCGGGGCGTCAAAGGGCAGCTTCAAGGGGATTTGATGGATCGTGCGGATGTTGTGCGTCACATCCTCGCCCGTCTCACCATCACCGCGCGTGGCAGCTTGTACGAGGATGCGATTTTCATAGCGCAGGCTCATGGCCAAACCGTCAAACTTCAACTCAGCCACGTATTCCACAGGTGACGCATCGTCGGCTAATTCCAGCTCTTTGCGAATACGCGCATCAAAGGCCAAGGCACCACTGGCCTCCGTATCAGTCTCCGTGCGAATCGAGAGCATCGATATAGCATGGCGCACACTCGCTAAGCCATCCATCACTGCGCCAATCACGCGTTGCGTGGGTGAGTCAGGCGTCACCAATTCAGGAAGCTCGGCTTCGAGTACTTGCAAGAGCTTGAAAACGCGGTCGTATTCAGCATCAGGAATTTTCGGATCATCCAGCACGTAATACTGGTGCGCATGATGATGCAAAAAAGCGTGCATGGCATCGCGCTTTGACACAGGCGAAGCTGCAGGATCATCCAAAATTGCTATGATAAACGTAGCACTGTGCGAAGTATTTAT
>JANMFP010000503.1:0-5346 GCA_031378135.1 Variovorax sp.
GCCAAACTCCTCGCTTTCTGCCAAGGCTTGCGCCATAGCTTGCAGGCGTGGCGGATGAACCGCATGCACACAGCGATACACATCGGGCGTGAGCACATCCGGCCCGAGCACGATGAGCGCCTCCACAGCCTCCGATTGCAAGGCCGCCATCCAATCGGCGAGCAGGCCATCAAGCATCACGCTGTCAAAATTGGCAGGTTGAATCATGCAGTGAGTATGCCCGCACCTGCAAACGCGTCACAATGAGATACGTTAGATTTGTCAAAAATATGCCTTTGTGACCATTAACGTGTTTTTCTAAAACCAAAGTATCTTGCCCACCATGCTGCGCCGCGCCTTGAAACAGCTCAAAGACTGGATTGCCAAGCCAGAGCTTGAGATCATCTTGCATCCATCGCGCAGACGGTTGCAGTGGCTGGGGGTGTTTACCTTGATAGGGCATTTGGTTTTTTTGTGGCTCTGGACCACCGCGCTACCGCAAAGCTTTGAAGACTGGCGGGTTCGCGTTGTCATGTCTCTCATGGGCGTTGCCTTTATCCTACAGCCCGCAGGCAATCAATGCCACACGCCATCCATGAAGTTGTATTTTTCAATCGTGTGTTGGCTGCAACTGCCTTTCTTTTTTGTGTGGATGTACTGGATGAATTCAGGCTCCGCAGTGTGGATGGCAACGGTTGCAGCAATGATTGTGATTTATTACCATCTCACGGATTGGCGCATAGCCACGCTGGGTTCAATCAGCGGGGCTTTAGCTGCTAGTCTGCTAGCGATCAATATGCTTCAAGTATTACCCAATGTGCCTCTTGAGCACTGCGTTGTCTTGCTATTTGCTTGGGCCAGTGCTGCACTACTTGCCCTCTCCAGCGCCAATCTGCGCCGCGAGCGCTTGCGTCAATCGCTCACCGTGATCGGCATCATGGCGCATGAGCTTCGTACCCCCTTGGCCACGATGGCTTTGATTGCGCAAGCTATTCGTATTGAATCCATTGCACAAGACCCTCGGCACGAAGATCGCCTGGAAGAGCTGGCCACGCGCATGGAGGCGCTGTCGCGCATGATCAATCACCATATTGATCTGCAAATGGCCAATGCGCGCTACACCTTTTTGCCACCCAGCACAGAGCTGATTTCAGCGCGTCAGTTGGTCAACAAAGTGCTAGAAGATTACCCTTTTGGCTCGCGCCGCGAGCGCCAATGTGTGCAGTTGGTGCAGCATGCCGACTTTTGGTTTCATGGCTCGTTGCGGCAGTTCATACAAGTGCTCAACAACCTGATCAAAAATGCCATGCATTCACTCAAAACCGCACAATCACGCTATGCATCAGGCGATTTGCGTATTGAGCTGGGCATGCGCGGCTCGGTCGGCCGCATTCAGATTAGCGATCAAGGCGTGGGCATCAACCCCAGTCAACTCAAGCTCATTTTTGAGCCTTTTTTCTCCACGGCCAATGAAACAGGTCACGGCCTTGGCCTGGCTTTTTGCAAGCAAGTCGTCGAGGCCGCTCAGGGCACGATCATGGTGACCTCCGAGCCAGCCATGGGCGCGACTTTCACATTGCAATTGCCTTGCCAAACGGCTCCCTCTGAAGAAAATTTGAAGCATCATGAAGTTTCCTCTTTATCACCGTCCTAGTGCCCTCGTGTTTCTCGACGACGAGACACCGTATTTAGAAATGCTGGCCATCGTGTTACCGCGCGATTGGTGCATTCGTTTTCACACCCGTGTGCGAGATTATTTAGCGCAAATCAACGCGCAAGCCGAGCTTTGGGAAGAGGATGTTGCCAAGCATCAAGGCATCATCAACCAATGGTACAAAGGCAAACCCCTGCCCGGCTTGGTCTTGGATTACTGGCGCTCGCAAAGCGAACGCTACGGCCTGCCCAGCATTGCCGTGGTGGATTACGCCATGCCTGCTGCCAATGGCTTGGAGGTGCTCAAAGTGAGCCCAGCTTGGCCACCCTATCGCGTGTTGCTCACAGGCAAGGCCGATGAACACACGGCTGTGGCAGCATTCAATGATGGCCTGATTGACCGCTATGTGACCAAACAATCGCCTGATCTCGTGCAGCAATTGATCAACGCGTTGCGCCAGCATTACAACGCGCCCATGGATTTTCATGAAGGCATTTGGCGCAATGCTTTGCGGCGCAGCCAAGTTCTGGTGTTGCAAGATCGAGTGGTCCAACAAGCTTTGATCGATTGGCTAGCCGCAAACAACTGCGTGGAATATGTCGTGTTGCCGGAGCCCTTTGGCCTGCTGGCGCTCGATGTGGCAGGGCATGCGCATTGGCTGCAATTTGAAATGTACAAAGACTTGGGCTCGGCAGTGGAGCTGGCCAAAGCTGCAGGGCTAGATGCCCAAACCCAGATGGCCATTGGCCAAGGGCAGGTGCTCAGCGATTTGGAATGGCTGCACACCATGGGCATTGATGCTCAGCCCCAGCCAGCGCCTGCGATGGCGCTGGGCACAGGCGGGCACTTGATCGCCGCGCATTTCCCGCAAAAGGCCTTGGGCACGATAGGCCTCGGCCATCGTACTTTCTTCGCCAGCTTGCCTCAGCGCGGTGTGGATCTCGATTGACGCAGCTACTTCAAGCGTATCTTCAAGCAACTGCCAAAACCTCGTTTGCGCTACCAGCGCGAGAGACTGCCGCACGCCTTGCCAGCGGCCACTCCCAAGGCTTCACGATTGGCGCAATTTCAGCTGCCACATCCAGCACATGCCCAAGCTCTGCATCTGTGAGAGCACAGCTCGCAGTTAGCCGCACCATGGTGCGATTACGGCTGGTGGCGGGCGCGCAGAACACCGCGCCAAACACATCACGCTCCTCCAACACATCGCGCAAGATCATGGTGGCGGGCTCGGTACCTGCTTCTAAGGCGATGATTTGCTCTGTGCCTTGATGCACGGGATAACCCAACTCAGACAGTCCTTCACGCAATTGGCGCGAGACACTGTGCAAGCGCGTGCGCTCCTTGTTGCTGTGCTTGATCACTTCCAAGGTGGCAGCCAGACCTGCGATTTCATGAGGCAACAGGCAAGAGCTGAACATGTTGGGATAGCTGAAGCTCAGCACGTAATTGCGCATGGCTGCGGGCACTGTGAAATACCCTGCCCTGCCTGCAAATGCCTTAGCAAGGCTCGCTGTGATGAAATGAACCTCTTGCGACAAGCCCAATTCAGCGCATAAGCCCGCGCCATTTGGGCCATGCGTGCCCAGTGAATGTGATTCATCCACCAAGAGCATGCTGCCAGCCTTGCGTGACACCTCAACGATATCAGCCAAGGGACAGAGCGCTCCTGTCGTGCTGTAGACAGAATCAACAATCACAATTCCAGCGCCGTGTCGCGCCATCAGCCGCGCCAAATGAGCAGCATCGTTGTGGCGAAACGGCTGCGCTGGTGCTTTGGCTGCTCTTGCGCCCTCCCAGAGTGACATATGAGCGAGTGTGTCGATGTAAACCGGCGTAGATTCGTCAGCAATCGCTTGCATCAATCCTAAATTTGCAGAATAGCCCGACTGGCATATCAAGCCATCTTCTTTGCCTATCCAACCCGCCAAGCCACGCTCCAAGTCACGCACAGGATGGCTACCATGCAGAAAAACACTCGATTGAATGGCGAATTCAGCGTCGTGACGAATTGCTTCTGTTTGCGCTCGAACGATGTCGGGATGCCCCGTAAGAGCAAGGTAATCGTTGCCATTCAACCGCACCGCGTTTGAGCTCGGCGTGCGTCCGTGCAGCAACGAACGCCCGCTCCATTGCTGATTCCACCGTGTTGCGAAATCACGTTCAATGCGCTGATGAAGATGCGCGGAAATATCAGGATCGCAAGGAAATGTTTCGGATGCAAGAGTCCAGCTCATAGAAAACCTCAAAGAAAGTTGATGAAGAAGCCTCCATTTCAGCGAACTGGCAAATTTTTGGGTATTCAGCCCCGGTAAATCTGACAGTGATTTTTAACTCTTTTCATCTTTTTCTCACAAATCAACTGTTAATTCAGACATATTCGCGACTCGCCGCAAGTGCTCTGACAAAGCGGGGATAATTCATACTGGATTTAACTTATGAGCATCACCATCAAAGATCAGGCCGGCGCTGACGGCATGCGTTTGGCGGGCCGTTTGGCCTCCGAAGTGCTGGATTTCCTCACACCGCATGTGAAACCAGGCGTCACCACGGCAGCCTTAGACAAACTCGCGCTGGATTTCATCATCAATGTGCAGGGCTGCACATCGGCTACCGTGGGCTATGCGCCACCGGGCTATCCGCCGTTTCCAGGCTCAATATGCACCTCCGTCAACCATGTGGTCTGCCATGGCATGCCCAGCGAGAAGGCCCTCAAGAAGGGCGACATCATCAACATTGATGTCACGGTGATCAAAGACGGCTGGCATGGCGACACAAGCCGCATGTATCTTGTGGGCGATGCCTCGCCATTCGCCGCGCGATTGTGCGCTGTCACTTATGAATGCATGTGGAAGGGCATTGCGCAAGTCAAGCCCGGTGCGAAACTGGGCGATATTGGTGCCGCCATTCAACGTTATGCAGAAAGCCAAGGCTACAGCGTGGTGCGTGAATTCTGTGGCCACGGCATCGGCAAAAAATTCCACGAAGAACCACAGATCTTGCACTACGGCAAAGCCGGCACAGGCGATGTGATTGAAGAAGGCATGTGTTTCACAGTTGAGCCGATGATCAATATGGGCCGCAAAGAGATTCGCGAGCTCGGCGATGGCTGGACGATTGTGACCAAAGACCATTCACTCTCCGCGCAGTGGGAGCACACGGTACTCGTGACGCCTACAGGCTATGAACTGATGACGGTATCGAGCGGCTCGCCGCCGCCGCCTGCATGGCTTTCCGCATAATTGCTTGCTATTAATTGATGAGCAACCTGCGCAATGAATACGCCGGCCATTAGCTCTTTTCGCTCTAAAAAGAGAGTAGTTTTAGAGGATATTGCCGCTACGGGCGCATCAGCGCGTAACGTTAAGCGGCAACTGCGTGAGCTCTCGGGGGTGGCAGATGTTGTGCTGCGCGACTTGTGGGCACAGGCAGAATTTTCCCCGCAATGCAGCTTGCTCGCCGTAGGCGGCTATGGGCGTGGCGAGCTCTTTCCGCATTCAGACATTGATGTGCTTATCTTGCTTCCAGATGGTATGAATGCACAGGCCGATGAAGCGTTTAAAAACAGTGCAAGCGCCTTCCTCACGAGCTGCTGGGATGCTGGCCTGGAGATTGGCTCCAGCGTGCGCACGCTCGCAGAATGCCTGAGCGAAGCGCAGCGGGATGTGACGATTCAAACCAGTTTGCTCGAATCTCGCCTCGTCGCAGGCGCG
>JANMFP010000515.1:0-1881 GCA_031378135.1 Variovorax sp.
GGCAGCACCACCAGCTATCTCGTCACAGTCACCAACACCGGGCCATCCAATGTGAACAATGCCCTGTTCAAAGATATTCCCTCTGCTGGCTTGGTGTGTACCAACATCTCATGCAGCGCGTTTGGCGCAGCTTTGTGCCCACTGCCAGCAAATTTAACCATTGCCAACATGACTGGGCCTGGTATTCAAATCCCCAGCTTGCCTGCGCCGCCCACCAGCTCCGTGCAATTCATCATCAATTGCAACGTTACGGCAACTGGTGTGCCCTAGATGTGAATTAGGCGCGCCGTAGGCATATATCAGGCGCAAGTTCATTGATGTGAAGCCTTCGCTTTTGCCAACGCCGCTTCGACGAAGCGGCGTTTCTTTTCCAGCGCTGCGTTATCCGTGATGCGACTGACGGTATCCGGATGATCGTTGAGGGCTTGGAGTTTGTTTTCTAAGGTTTTTAGGAGCGTTTTAGGCCTTTCCCCGGCATGTAATATGCGCCGAGTGCTCATCTTTTCATAGCGATCTAGTGCAGCATCAGCCTGCTGCTGGCTCCAAGCTTGCCAGCCCGTGAGCCCTGGTGTGGTGATTTCGATTTCAATGCAATCGACCGGGCAGACGGGGATGCAAAGCTCACAGCCAGTGCACACCGATTCGATGATGATGTGCATGGTTTTGGAGCTGCCCACAATCGCATCCACTGGGCAGGCTTTGATGCACAGTGTGCAGCCGATGCACCAGTTTTCATCAATGAAGGCCATGGTGCGCTCTTGCGCGCGGCCGCAGTTTTCATCGAGCGGCAGCACGGCTTGGCCAGTTAACTCAGCCAAGCGCAGCACGCCTTCATCGCCACCCGGCGGGCAGCGGTTGATCGCCTCGCCTTGCTCTGCAATGGCCAAAGCATAGGCCTGGCAATCGTCGTAGCCACAACGGCGGCACTGGGTTTGCGGCAGGCAAGCATGCAGGGCGGCCACATCGGGGCTACCCACTAAAGAGGGTTTTGTAATTGCAGGCATCGGTCTAAAGTTTGTCGTGTGTCGGTCATATGCGATTTGTACCTCAGCCTTGAACAGGAGAAATAATATGCAAGATTTTAAGCAACCCAGCACCACAGCCCATCGTTTGCCGAGAAGACTGAAACATTGGTTGGCTGCAAGCGCTGCCGCTGGTGCGATGGCGATACCGACTGCCGCCCATGCTTGCTGCAATGATTTTTGGAGTTGTGGCGCAGCCTTCGTCACTGGGGGCCTGAGCTGTGTTGTGCAAGCTGCGCAAGAAGAGTCTCGCCGCATCTTGGATGCTGCTCGCCGCGCTTTGGATGGCTCACGCCGTGCCTACGATGAAGCCGTGAACGGCACACGCAACAAAGCCACAGAATCGCGCGACAAAGCGCAGCAAGATAGCCGCGAATCGCTCGGCGCGATGGATGCCGCTAAAAGCACGGTGCAAGCCAAACTGAGCGCCCCGCCGCGTGCCGTGTTGCTCACTGCGCCGAATCTCACGTTGCCTGCGGGCACTGTGGTGGGTGGTGGGCAGCCGACGCTCCGCAGCCCCACGCCAGGCAGTTTAATCGCCACGGCGCCGGCTGCTTCGCCAGCTCCAGCTCCGGCTCCAGCTCCAGCGCCTACGGGTGCTCTTTCCATTCCCGCGCTCCCGAATCCACCCTCGCCCGAGGAAGTGCGGCGCGCTTTAGAAGATGCCGCCCGCACGATTGATAGCCTGCGCCAGCGCGGGCAGGATCAGGATTTACCGGCGGTCTCCCAAGCCATTGCCCGCATGAACGACAGCATGGGGCGCTCTTTGGGCAATCTCAATGGCATCGTTCGCATGTCGGTGTTCACGCCTCTGGAGGAAATCCTGCGCGTGTTGGGCATGGCCGATCCAACCGGCTTG
>JANMFP010000532.1:0-7152 GCA_031378135.1 Variovorax sp.
CGTGCAAATCGAAGAAGCCACCTCTGACTACGACCGCGAAAAGCTGCAAGAGCGCGTTGCAAAACTCGCCGGCGGCGTGGCCGTGATCAAAGTCGGTGCTGCCACCGAAGTTGAGATGAAAGAAAAGAAAGCCCGCGTAGAAGACGCCCTGCACGCAACCCGCGCCGCAGTGGAAGAAGGCATCGTGGCTGGTGGCGGCGTCGCATTGCTGCGCGCCAAGCAAGCTGCTGGCACCATCAAAGGCGACAATGCCGATCAAGACGCAGGCATCGCCCTCGTCATGCGCGCCATTGAAAGCCCATTGCGCGAAATCGTGTTCAACGCCGGCGGCGAAGCCTCTGTCGTTGTGGCCGCAGTGTTGGCCAGCAAAGGCAACCACGGCTTCAACGCCGCCAACGACACCTATGGCGACATGATCGAAATGGGTATCTTGGATCCCACGAAAGTGACCCGCACCGCACTGCAAAACGCAGCCAGCGTCGCATCCCTGATGCTCACCACCGAGTGCATGATTGCTGAAGCTCCAAAAGCTGAAAGCAATGGCGGCGGCATGGGTGGTGGAGATATGGGCGGCATGGGTGGGATGGGCGGCATGGGCATGTAATGCTCTGACCGTTCAGCTTCTCAAGCTGAAAAATCAAAGCCCGCAGACTGCGATGTCTGCGGGCTTTTTTACTTGCAGTAACGGCATTAAACGAGCGGCGATAGAAGAAATTCTGTGCAAAAATGTAATTAAAGATGCTATTGAAATGCAACGGAGACAAACTTGCGCAAACTGAAACGATTCAGCAAAGTTGACGAACTCAAGAAGCGACGATCTCAAACCTCAATTTTTCGAAAAAAGAGGGTTACTCTACCATTCAGCCTAAGCGATCTGATCTGTGGCCTAGATGCTAGCGATGATCAATTGACAGCAGAAAGTTATCCGAGACTTGTTTTAAGGCTCAAGACTGATGTGAATGAGCTATTTACCCAACTCTCGTCTCTGCTTTCGGAAGAAGATAATTTAAGAATATCTACAGTATTCCCATTTCTTGCAAGAAAGTTCCTTGAATTGTCGTTAATTGCTATGCTGGCACGAATAGATCCGATCCGTGTAATTGCAGCCAGCAAAAATCAAATTGATGATTCTTATGAAGTGGGCAAGCCCAACGAATCATCTATCGCTTGGGCTGCAGATATTTTCTCCAAAGATAAACAACCTATCGACATACACAAAAAATTATGGTCAAACGAAATTCTGAAAAAAGGGATAGAGCGCAGCTTGCTCGGCTGGCATGTGTCAAGCGTCATCGTTGAACCTTGCCTTTTGTGGTTATCCGATCAAGACCGAGGAAGATCTAATTGGCTCAAGGAGTGCAGCTCAAAAGATGACAAATTAGGTTGGATCAAGGGTCACTTATTAAGGCTGTACAGTACTTTTTCCAAGGGTATACACGCGGAATATCTTATCGACGATCGCTCCATGTTTGATCGAGCGACTATTGTTCAACAAATGAATGATTTATTGATGACTATCTTTATCCTCGCGACTGCACTACACGCTTCCCCACTCGCGGCTAGGTCTATACCGATTAGTCAAGCAATTGATTTATTGGAATTCGCTGAAAGTAATTTTGAAAAGAAGAAATCCAAATGAGCACAAATGATTCAGATATTAGGATGGCGGCTGAAGAGTACTCAGACCAAGAGTTTTCCGACCATCATTTGTTTACAGCAACGGATGAAACAATAATTAGGCGGCTTATTGCGGCAGGTCCCGTTTTGCTTCGCGGTCCACGCGGAAGCGGGAAAAGTGCGTACATGCTCGCTGCACATCAAAGGATCCGCAAAAGTGAACCTTCAGTTCTTTCTGTGTACGTTAGTCTGCGATATTTTCCACTGTTGTACGCAAGTGCAGAGCAATATTTAGATATCTTAATTCCTTTTATAGCTGAACAAATACAAAAAGAATTCCACGAACAACTCATTCAGAGCGCTAGTAATTTCAAAGCTATTTCAACATTGAGCGAATTGAGGAGTAATTTGGATGATGTTGGTGTGCGAGAAAAAAAGCGAATAGTTTTACTGTTTGACGACGTTGCGCATATCGGTAGAGAGATTTCTTTGTCAGGTTTTTTTGGTTTTTTCAGAACTTTGTCATCCAGTGTAATTTCTTGTAAAGCTGCCATCTATCCTGGCGTTACAAAGTTTGGAACACGATTTGATTTTTATAACGATGCAACAGTAGTCGAGGCACAGCGTGATGAGCGATCGTCAGATTTCCAAGAGTTTTTCGATGCTTTGCTAAAGAATCATCATCCTAATGTGTACGCAAGAGCTGACAGCAAATTGCTCCCTCAGCTCGGCATGTTGTTGGGTCGAACAGTTTTGGGTAATGTGCGCGCATTCAACGCACTATGCAGGCATTTTGCTACTTATCAATTAATTTCATTGCAGTCATTTGGGGATTCTTTGAAATGGTATTCAAGCAGTTGTCTTTATCCGGCTCTTGACGAACTTGAGACTAAGCTTGGCTCATACGTGTCTTTGCTAAATGTAGCAAGAGATTTGGCAGAGATAATTTCTAAAGACTGTGGCCGCCGTAAAGTTAACTCGATGATTGTGCATCGCGATCATGTACAAAGAATAGGAAAAGTATTCGAGATACTTGAGTACACAGGTTTTATTGCAAAACGGGAGGCTTCACGTTCTTTGCTTAAGAGCGGAACAGGTCGTGGACCGCGTTATGTATTAAGCCTCGGCCCATTATTCGAAAACGTCCCTGGCTCAACCATGTCCTACGATTTATCGCATTCAATGACACGAGTGAATGTTGAAAAAGATGAGTTAGTCGAGTACGAACCACTTTCTATTATCAAGAATTTAATTTATCCCGAGCCAACCTCTGAAACCCTTTTGGATGTTCTCAAATTGTCTATTGATAAATTGAAAACCAGCAACGTAATACCATATGGCTTGACTGACCTGATGGTTAATGCACTGACACAAGGTGGCTATGAAACAGTTGAGGATGTAGTCAAGGTTTCTGTAGAAAAACTAGATGAATTGCCACAAATCGGTGAGAAAAAGGCTCGCCGAATTCGTAATGCGGTCGAGCAAGCAATCTGGATGTAGTGCGAAGGTGAATGGCTCAGAGTTTCATGCAGCAACTAGTTCAACACTCACCCGCTTGCCCAAAGCTGCTTCCGCGCTTGCAAGTGTTGTCAGCGTCAAGCTCGTGTCCTTGTCATCCAGCAAACGATTGAGCGCGGCTGGTGTGCATGCGCTGTGTCATCGCGGTTTTGGTGAGGTGCTGGACTTGCATTTCTTCTTCAATTTGCAAGGCCAGTACCTTTTTGATGGCAGCTGCTGAGGTGGTTTCAAAGATGCCAACATCCTTCAAGAAATCGTCGAATTTGCTTCCGATTGGCATGGTGGCGAGCTCCGGTTAAAGCATTAAGTTGACTGGCGCTTGCCAGCCAAGCTTTGTGGCTTTGTTTGCAAATTTCTTGTCGAGCGTGGCCAGCTCGTTTTGCGCGGGGGTGCTGGCCCACAGTAGCGCATCAAACCAATCAATACCTGCCTCTACGCCCGCCAAAGCTTGCAAGACGCGATTTTCTTGCTCGAAGCGCAGGGTTTTGAGTTGCATGAGGGTACGGGTGGTACGCACGATCTCCGCTGGCTTCGCCTCATAGAACGAACCTAGAACGAAGCCGAATTCTGCCAAGGCGAGCAGGGGAACGTGGCAGATATTGCCTTCGATGATGTCTTTGGCTATTTTGGAGAGTTTGGGGTTGTCGTTCAGCGCGTAGCGCAGCAGGATATTGGTGTCGATGCTGATCATGGCGCTGTTTTTAGGGCGTAGCGCTTTTGCATGTAGTCGAGCTTGGCTTTGGCGATGGCTTGCGCAGTGGCAGGCTTGGCAAGATGTGCGAGCAGGCCAAACGCTGTGTTGGTTTGCGTATCGTTAGCGGCAGGAAGGTGCGGCCGCACTTTGTCTGAAATAAAGCGGCCGATGTGGCCACGCCCGATGCTGCGATGCAGCCCGTCGTACACATCGTCGTCAATGAGTAAGGTCAGTTTTTTCATGATCTGATTATACGTATGAGAATAAATTACACGTATTAGACAGAATTTGAACTAAGTCTGCCGCAGCCCCGCCACCAGTTCCGCAATCGCATCAATATCCAGCGCATCTTCGGCTTTGGATAGATACAGCTCTAGATCAGGAATAGCCGCGCTGTTGCCGCCTACTTTTTCTTCCATTTCGGCCAAGGCGAGGCCGCGGTCTCGGTATTCGCTCCAGGCGTCGGGGAGCAGGGTGATGAGGCGGTTTTGGACGGCGATGAATCTGGGCCAATCTTCTTGGGTTTTGTGGATTTCTTTGAGGTTGCGCAGCATGCGCGCGAGGATATCGCGCGGTTTGGCTGATTGCAGATAGAGGCCGAGGGGTACATCGAAATCATCCACCAAGCCGCTGCGGCGTTTGAAGGGTTCTAGGCGTTCGGAGAGTTCTTCTCTGGAGAGGCTTTGACCCGTGAGCGGATCGATCACCACTTGGCCGCGCGGCATGGTCACTTTGATCATGAAATGGCCGGGGAAGCTCACGCCATGCGCGTTCAAACCGACGG
This sequence comes from Variovorax sp., assembly GCA_031378135.1. GTDB lineage: Bacteria > Pseudomonadota > Gammaproteobacteria > Burkholderiales > Burkholderiaceae_C > JANMDU01. Next base: position 4,614 of record JANMFP010000532.1, read on the forward strand.
CTTGTGCTATTTCGAGCCAGATCACGGCCATGCTGATGGGGATGCCTCGGCGCGTGCGCAGCACGGCGTTCAAATACGAATTGTCTGGCTCGTAATAATTATTGGCGTTGCCCGAAAAACTCATGTCTCGGTAGAAAAACTGTTGAATAGCGCGCAGGCGATGCAGGGCAGCGGCATCGTGTGGAATGCGGCGCTTGAGGCGGGCCGCGAGTTGATCCACATCGCCGAGCACTTGTTGTACATCGAGCTCAGGATATTCATCTTGCGCGATGCTGGCGGCGGCTTCTAAAAGCGGGAAGGCATCATCATCGGCCACCAGGGTGGCGAAGTATTCCAGCGGTGTGGGCGGGTGGATGTTGAGATGCACAGGTGAAATGTTGACAGAAAAAGTTTGGCTTGTGAAGCGAAGGGATTCAGTCTTGTGCGCTTAAGCTTTCAAACGTGCAACACCCTCTGCAATCTTTTCCACGCTAGATGTCGCAAAACTAAAGCGAAGCGTGGCGTGATCGGGGTTGACCGCGAAAAACGGTGTGCCGGGAATGAAGGCCACGCCGCGCTCAATGGCTTGGCTTGCAAACTCTCTCGCATCCGCGCCCGGCGCTGTCAGCCTCGCCCAGACGAACATGCCGCCTTGCGGCTCCGAGAATGTGATGCCATCGCCCATGACTTTTTTCAAGTTCGCACACAAGGCTTGCGCGCGCTCTGCATAAGCGGGGCGCACTTTGGCCAGCGCTGCTGCCATGCGGTTCATCTTGAGGTATTCATAGGCTGTGGCTTGGGCCAGATTGCTGGTGTGTGCATCAGCAAATTGTTTGCACATCACGGCGTTAGCCAGCAGCGAAGGATGCGCGATCAACCAGCCCACGCGCAGGCCGGGCGACATCACTTTGGAGAGCGAGCCGCAATACGCTAGCCAATCGCGGCTGCCGGGGATGCCGTCTGAGAGCGAGAGCATGGAAGGCGGTGGCTCTTCTTTGAAATACAGCTCGCCATACGGATCATCCTCAATCACGAGCACCTTGTGTTGCACCGCCAGCGCCAGAATCCGCTTGCGCCGCTCTAAGCTCAGCATCGCGCCGCTGGGGTTGCCGAAGTTGGGGATCAGGTAAATCAGCTTGGGCTTGTGTTCGATGATGAGCTGCTCTAGCTCATCGACCTTCACGCCATCGGCATCAATCGGCGCGCCGACCAAATCTGCACCGTAGAGGCGAAAGCATTGAATCGTGGCGAGGAATGTGGGCGCTTCGACGATCACTTTATCGCCCGGTGAAATCATGGTCTTCCCGATCAGATCCAGCGCTTGCTGGCTGCCGGTGGTGGTGATCAAGCCGGTGGGCTCGACCTTTGCGCCTTTGCCGGCCATGTATTTGGCAATCTCTTCGCGCAAGGGCTGGTGGCCTTCGGTGGCGCCGTATTGCAGCACGGCGCCGGGGTTGTCGGCCAATGCGCGAACGCTCGCCTCGCGGATGCCTTCGATATCAAACAAATTCGCATCTGGGAAACCGCCGGCTAAGCTGATGATGCCGGGCTTGCCGAACAGCTTGAAGATTTCGCGGATGGCGGAGGTTTCAACGTTTTGGAGGCGGGTGGCGAAGGGGAGCATGGTGAGTCTCGTGGTGATCTAAAGAATTAAGGCAAATTTCAAATGAAATAGGCAATTAGCCGGCGTATTTATTGCGTGAGGCGCTATTATTTTAGGAGTTTGGAGTATTGATTTGAAGCCTACCACTTTGGAATGGTTTCATCTTTGAGCATGCCTTTGCGCTGTGCGTAATCGGGCATGATGGATTCAACCGTGCTCCAAAAGCGGGGGCTGTGATCCATCACGCGCAGATGCGAGAGCTCATGCACGACGACGTAATCGATCACGTTTTGGCGGAAATGGATAAGCCGCCAATTGAGGCGAATCGCGCCATCGCTGCCTGCGCTGCCCCAGCGGCTGCTAGCGTTTGACAGCGAGAGTTTCGTCCAGCGCACGCCAAGCTGTGGCGCGAATTGATTCAGACGTTCTTCGAAAATGCGTTTGGCTTGGCGCATGAGCCAAGCTTGCACGCAATCGCGAATGCGCTCTGGCGCGGCATCGTGCGGCAAGCCTACATGCAGTGTGAGGCGGGGCACGCCGGGGAGTGTTGAGGCATCCGTGTGCAACTGCGCCATGCCTAGCGCGGCGGTCGAAGCACCGGCTGCTTGGCGCGGATCGATCACGATGATCACGCTTTCTCCGAGAAAAGGAATGATCGCACCTTCTTGCCATTGCACCTGCGCCTGCGTTTGTTTTTGTTGGCGCTCTTGCGCCTCGGCCAGCTTGTTCACAATCCAAGAAGATTTTTCTTGCAGGGCTTTATCGACTTCATACAGCGGCACCCAGCGCGGCGCGCTCACCACCAAACCATCCGCGCCCACCATAAAACCAATCGTCTTGCGCTTGGCGCGGCGCAGCTCATAGGCAACAATACATTCACCACCACCTTGGCCAATGCGTTGACCTGATGGGGTGTGCAGCCGAGCTTCACGGTTGGCGCGGGGGTGGGCAAAATGC
>JANMFP010000563.1:0-1692 GCA_031378135.1 Variovorax sp.
GAAGCAGCCAAATCTCGCCCGATCAATTGACGAAGCAACTCATGGAGCATGCCGTGATTGCGGCGCATCGGCATGTTTTTGCGGTACTGCTTTGGTATGCCGTCCTCGCGGCCTTGGGCTTTGGGCCGGCGGGGGCCGTGCTCTACCGGATGGCGGAATTTGTCTCGCGCTATTTTCATACGGAGCGACAAGATGAGCTCTATGGATCGGCCTTTCACAGCTTGGAGCCCCAAGCTAAAAACCGTGCACCAGATGGGCTGAGCAGCCCCTCCAGCCAGCTGGTCGCGCAAACCGCTTGGCATGTGATTGATTTCGTGCCCGCGCGGGCCACAGCATTGGCATTTGCTGTGGTGGGTAATTTTGAGGAGGTGGTGGAAGCGTGGCGAAATCGGTTGCCAACCTCGAACGATGATGTGATTCAAATGGCCATGGCCGCTGCTTTGGGCCTGAGCGATACAGCCTCTCCTGAGCATCTGCGCAGCTTGGTAGGCCTCGTGTGGCGCGCTGTGGTGCTCTGGCTGCTCTTGATTGCCTTGCTGACTCTGGCGCGGCTGCTGCAATGAATCTATTCTTCAGTCAGTAATTTGGTGCGGCGCTGAGCTCGGCAAACAAATCACTATAAAGTTGATAGCGTCTCGCGCTTATTTCTTGCCGGCTAGAGACCGATTTGCCACTCAAATTAACCTTTTCACGCACACCACAGCCTGGCTCGTGCAAATGGGTGCAGTTGTAGAACTTGCAACTGCCCAGATGCTGCGCGAGATCGGGCATGAGGCTGGCCAGCTCTGTGGGCTCGATGTGGTGGAGGCCAAATTCTTGAAAACCGGGGCTGTCGATCAAGGCCGTTTGGCGAGCGGCATCCAGCCAATAGAGAGTGGTTGAGGTGGTGGTGTGTTTGCCAGAATTAAGCGCTTGGGAGATTTCTTGCGTTTTGACCAATTCACTGCTCTGCTCTTTGCTTTGTGGAGCGAGCAAATTCACCAACGTACTTTTTCCAACACCGCTGGGGCCAAGCACGAGTGTGGTTTTGCCCTGCAGCCGTTGCATCAACGCAGCTTGATCCGCATCGCTCGATAGGCGCAGCGAGAGCGGCAACACGCCGTAATGCATGTGGCGATAAGCGCTTAATCGCTCCCAAGAGCGCTCGAAAGGCTCCTGCAAATCGCTTTTGTTGAGCGCAATGATGGGTGCTATTTTTGCGGCCTCGCAGGCGATCAAAGCGCGGGTGAGTTGGCTTTCGGAAAACTCGGGCTCTGCAGCGATCAAGATCAGGGCTTGATCAAGATTGGCTGCAAAGGCTTTGGTGCGGATTTCATCTTGCCGATAGAGCAAATTGCGCCGCTCATCCACACGCTCAATCGTGCCCTCGTCTTCGCTGGCCAGCCACTGCACGCGATCGCCCACCACAGCTTGCGATTTCTTCCCGCGTGGGTGGCAAATCGTGCGCTTCCCGTCAGGCGATTCCACCAAACAATGCCGCCCGAAGCTGGCCACAACCAAGCCTGGAAGGGCATCACGGTTCAGGTCGCGCTTGGCTTTCAATTGAGCTCTGATTTATTTTTAGCGCAACTTTACCAAGGCATCCACCTCAGCGGCGCATTCGATATCGGTGATGGAGATGCCGCGCACATCATGCGTGTTGAACCGTACAACGCAGCGGTTGTAATGCACGCTCATGTCGGGGTGATGATC
>JANMFP010000573.1:0-1990 GCA_031378135.1 Variovorax sp.
CTCATACGCCCACCTTCATCGCAGTAGCTGCAGCCGTTTGTGCCGCGCGGAAATCATTCAATTTTTTAGCCAACGGAGCATCGTGCAAAGCCAACATCGCCACAGCAAACAAAGCCGCATTCGCTGCGCCTGCTGCGCCAATGGCAAACGTGGCCACCGGAATGCCTTTGGGCATCTGCACCATCGAATGCAGCGAATCCACGCCCTGCAAATGCTTAGACGCGACCGGCACACCAAGCACCGGCACCGTGGTTTTAGCTGCCAGCATGCCTGGCAAATGCGCCGCGCCACCTGCTCCCGCGATGATGGCTTGCAAGCCGCGCTCTGAGGCGCTTTCAGCGTAAGCAAACATCGCATCCGGCATGCGGTGCGCCGAGACGACTTGGCATTCATGGGTGATGCCAAAATCTGTGAGAATCGCTGCTGCGTGTTGCATCGTCTCCCAATCCGAGTTTGATCCCATCACCACACCGATTTGTATTGCTGCTTGCTTCATCTATTGGATTGTAAGCAGCCGCCCACATTTGTTTGTATACCCACAAAGAACCTGAAAACCTGCTGCCATGATTGATGTGACCATCGCCACCTTCGAGACCGAAGTCGTCCAAGCCTCCAGCACCATCCCTGTGCTCCTCGATTTTTGGGCACCATGGTGCGGCCCCTGTAAAACCATTGGCCCGATGCTGGAAAAGCTGGAGGTGGATTACGCGGGCCGCTTCAAGCTCGTCAAAATCAACTCGGATGACGAACAGCAGCTCTCCGCCGCGTTCGGCATCCGCAGCATTCCCACCTGCATTTTGATGATCAACGGCCAGCCGGTCGACGGTTTCATGGGCGCGCTGCCAGAGAGCCAGCTCAAAGCGTTTTTAGACAAACATTTACCGCCCGCTGAGGAGATGCCCGAGGCTTTGGAAGGCGAAGCAGAGCAACTCGAAGCCACAGAAGAAGATGTGATCAAAGCGCTGCAAGAAGCATCTGAAAAAGCGCCGGATGACGACAACGCTCGCTTTAACTTCATCCAAGCTCTGCTGCTCTCGGGTGATGTGGCCGCAGCGCAAGCAGCGTTCAAACCAGCACTCGCTAAGCTCAGTGTGGTGCGCCGCTATGAAAGCGTGCAGCTCTTGCTGGATGCTATGAATTCAATAGCTCTTGACGCAGATATTACGCCGGCGAAAGCCCTGTTTGATGCAAAAATAGCGGCAAATAAACGAGATTTTGCAGCGCGATACGCATTCGCCCAAGCCCTGATTGCCGTTGGCCAATACACCGCTGCCATGGATGAATTGCTCGAAATCCTGATGCGCGACAAGCTCTGGGACAAAGAAGGCGGCGCTGAGGGCAAGGCACGCAAGCTCTACATCGCTGTGCTCGATTTGATCGAGCAGCCTAAGCCCAAAATGCCCGATGGCCAGATCCCACCCGAAGATCCTGTGGTGGTAACTTACCGCCGGCGTTTGAGCTCTGTTGTGCTCAGTTGATTCAAGCGCTTCGCAAGCATTTTTTATGCAGGCTTGATGGCATTGCCATCGAGTGTGACTTTACTGCCGATGGCGGGTGCACTGCTTTGCTCAATCGTGCGGCTTGAGCCATCTTCCATGCGGACGCGCACTTCGTAAGCTGTTGTCTTTTTCATATTCTTCTCAATCGCGTTGCCTGCTACGCCGCCGCCTATGGCGCCCAGCACAGTGGCTATCGTGCGGCCACTGCCTTTGCCGATTTGATTGCCCACCACGCCGCCGAGCACGCCACCTGCCACCGCGCCTACGCCAGAGCCTGGGGCCTTTTTGGTGATGGGGGTGACGGCTTCAATCGTGCCGCAGTTGGCGCAGATGGGTTTGACGGGCGCTTGTGCCACGATGACCGGCGCTGCAACGGGTGCAGGCGTGGCCGCATCGGGCGCCTGCGTCACCACGACGGGTGCGTTAACGGGTGTGTTGATGGGCGTAGCGGGTGGCGTTGCTGCTGTTCGCGGTGTTTTTGCCGCAGTAGG
>JANMFP010000260.1:0-3014 GCA_031378135.1 Variovorax sp.
GCATGCTTGTGCACTCAGCACCTCTTGGCTTGATCCAAGTTTGGCCTGCAAAGCCACTTGCTTGGCCTGCCTGCGCAGCGTAGCCTCATCGCGGCAGAGCACCAATTTGCCGTTGCGAGCAAAGTCAATCGACCACTGCTCCTCTACCATCCAACCCTCCAGCGTGCGGCGGCTGAGCGCCGCCAGCTCGAGCAATTGGCGTGTTCCATTTTGAGTTTTGGCCTCCGTGCAAGCGGCTAAGAATTGCAAGCCCCAAGCCCATTGCTGCACGTCCCAGCGTGGGCTGAATTTGAGTGCTGAATCTTTTGCCAGCAGCAAGCTTGGCAACGCAAGCAGCGTTGCAGGCGAGGCCAAGGGCTCAACATAGCTGTAGCTTAGTTGCGCACCATTGGCAAAGCTGCTCACGCGCCCCACCTCGCTTTGCGCATCCAGCAAAGTGACTTGATGGCCTTGGCGTTGTAAGGCATACGCACTTGCGCAACCCACAATGCCCGCACCAATGACGATCACGCGCTTCATGCTGCCGCCTTTTCAGCAAGCCGCTGCCAAGCCAGCCAAGCTGTGGCCGTGTCTGCCAAACCCGTGCCCACTGATTTAAAAACCTGAATGCCGGTCGCCTGTGGCCACTGCGCAGCATACAGCTCAGGTAGATCAACGATCTTTGTCGCTTGATGCGGCAAATCTTTGAGCCAAAACAACACATCACCCGCCTCTTGCATGCTCTGCGGCTTCCATTCCACGATCACGCGGCTGGCGCGATCCAAGCTGCGTGTATCCAGCTCACGCCCACCCGCAGAACTGATGCCAATGGCCACCACCAACGCATCGCTTTTAAGCCAATTTCCGTCGAGCACGGGTGCTTGAGAGCGCGTCGCCGTGATCACGATATCTGCGCCTTCTACGGCCTCTTGCGCAGAACTCAAGCGCGTCTGCGGTGAACCATTCAAATCCATCGCAGGCAGTTGCGACATATGGGGATCGACGATGGCCAATTCATCAAAGGCAATCCGCAGGCTGAGCGCTTCAATTTGCGCACGCCCTTGCAAGCCAGCACCAAACAGCGCCACTTTGCCCACACGCGCTGGCTTGATACGAGCCGCCACCATAGCGGTTTGCGCTGCAGTGCGAAAGCGTGTGATCTCCTGCGCATCCATCACAGCCAGCGGGCGATTGGCCACCGTGTCAAACAGATTGATCAAGAAACTGAACTGCCCATTCACTGTTGTGTACGATTTCGTAGCCGCCACACCGCGCGCGGCCCAGAGCGCGCCCATGCTGCTAAATTTTGCCGAGCCTGCAGCGCAGCGCTGGCGCGGCAAGATCGCAGCTTGCCCTCTGGCCAAATCAGCATACGCCTCATCCAGCGCATTCATCACCGATTCGTAATCCAACACATTGCCAAGCTGTGCATCTTCAAAAAATTTCGTCATGCGTTGCACTGTAGGTCTTGCAGTGGCATTGCAGTTATGCCGTTGTGCGCACGCCCCATAGCGCAAACTCATAGCTTGTGAGTGAACAAGCATTCGCGCAAGGGTTTGCACCGATGAGCCATAACCTGGCGGCATAGGCTGCGGGTAAGTCGGCATTGTTGCGGCTTAGCTTGCCGCCCTACACTGACCATTCCTTTCACTCATCCCTCAAAGAGGAATCATCATGCTCATCAAAACCATTGCCGCCGCTTGCCTCGTGTGTGCAACTGCCGCCACCTTCGCGCAAACCACAGACACGCTCAAGAAAATCACCGACAGCGGAAAGATCACGCTGGCCTATCGTGAGTCGTCTGTACCGTTCAGCTATTTGGCAGGTGGCTTACAGCCCGTGGGTCTGTCGGTGGATTTGAGCTTGGCGGTTGCCGAGACCGTCAAAAAACGTTTGAATATGCCCAATCTCAAGGTCGAATGGCAAGCTGTCACGTCGGCCAATCGCATCCCCTTGGTCACCAATGGCACGATTGATTTAGAGTGCGGCTCCACCACCAACAACAGCACACGCGCCAAAGAAGTGCAGTTTGCGATCAACCATTTCTACACCGGCACGCGCTTGCTCACCAAGAAAAACTCGGGCATCAAGAATTACCCTGATCTGGCTAAGAAAACCTACGCCACCACATCCGGCACCACCAATGCCCTCGTGATGCGCAAATTCACATCTGACAACAAGATCGATGCCGAAGTGTTGCTCGGCAAAGACCATGCCGATTCGATGCTCATGGTCGAAATGGGCCGCGCTGTAGCTTTTGCGATGGACGATATCTTGCTCTTCGGCTTGATCGGCACTGCCAAAAACCCAGCGGAATGGGAAGTGGTGGGCGATGCGCTACAAGTCGAGCCGTATGCCTGTATGTTCCGCAAAGACGATGCAAAATTCACCGAAGTCGTCAACGGCACGATCGGTGGTTTGATGAAATCGGGCGATTTTGAAAAGCTCTACACCAAATGGTTCATGCAGCCGATTCCTCCGCGCAATGCAGCGGTGGGCTTGCCGATGAACAAAGAGCTGCGCGACAATTTGAAGGCTTTGTCGGATAAGCCTGCGCTGTAAAGCCTGCTATGCACACCGTCGGTATTTTGGGCGGCATGGGCCCAGCCGCTGGGGCAGACTTTGTCCGCCTTTTTGTGCAGGCCTGCGCGGAGCATTTGCGCCGCGCAGGTCTTGCAGTCAGCGATCAAAGCTTTCCTGAGCATTGGCTCGCGCAAGTGCCTGTGCCGGATCGTACGCTGGCGCTGCATGATGTGAGCCTTGGTGCGCATCAGCCGCTGGATCCTATGCTGCAAGCGCTTGGCCGCTTATCGGCACTCGGTGCGCGCAGCGTGGCGATTGCTTGCAACACCGCACATGCTTGGCATGCCAGTTTGCAAGAGCGCTTTCCGCAACTTGAGCTGCTGCATATGGCGCAAGAGGTGGCCAAAGAGCTTCATGCGAAGCGCATTGCAGCCGTGAGCCTAATGGCTACGGAGGGCACGTATCGCACAGGCTTGTATGAAAAAGCGCTCGCAGAATTTGGGATTGCTTGT
>JANMFP010000263.1:0-17532 GCA_031378135.1 Variovorax sp.
GAAGTAATCAAGGAGTAACACCATGGCTGCTAAACAAAAAATCCGTATCCGCCTGAAGGCTTTTGATTACAAACTGATCGACCAATCCGCTGCGGAAATCGTCGATACCGCCAAGCGCACCGGCGCGATTGTCAAAGGCCCTGTGCCTTTGCCAACCCGCATGAAGCGCTTTGACATTCTGCGTTCACCGCACGTCAACAAGACGAGCCGCGACCAGTTTGAAATCCGCACACACCAGCGTTTGATGGACATCGTTGACCCGACAGACAAAACTGTGGATGCATTGATGAAGCTCGATCTGCCGGCTGGCGTGGATGTGGAAATCAAGTTGCAGTAAGCACTATTTTCAGCCTCGGCTGAATATGAAAAACCGAGCCTTCGAGCTCGGTTTTTTTATGCGTTTTTCAAGCAAAACCGGCCTCTAGCCGGCATATATTATGCTCAAGCAGCTATTGATTTAATAGCGAATAGAGTTATCCAAACTCTCGCCCTAACTCCGCAGCACGTGCGCCGGCAGCACGCAAAGCCTGCTCAAAGTGTTGCCCGACAAGATGGTCTTGCATCGACGTGATGGCTGCATAGGTGGTGCCGCCTTTAGAAGTCACGCGTTGGCGCAATATTTCGGGGCTCTCATGGGATTGCTTGGCCAGCTCCGTGGCACCCGCAAAAGTGCTTTGCGCCAATTGCCGCGATTGAGCCTCTGACAGCCCCATGCTTTGGCCTGCGCGCATCATCGCCTCAATGAAGAAAAACACATAAGCTGGGCCTGAGCCAGACAACGCCGTCACGGCATCAAGCAGGCCCTCGTCTGCAACCCATAAGTGCTCGCCAGTGGGGGCCATCAGCGCTTCAATGGCAAGTTTGTCGGCCTCATTCACGCCGGCGCGCGCATACAGGCCCGCAATGCCTTTGCCAATCAGCGCCGGTGTGTTGGGCATAGCGCGCACAATGCGCTGCGTGGCTAGCTGCTGGGCCATGCTGCTGGAGGTGATGCCAGCCATCACGCTCAAATGCAAGGCAGCATGGGTGTGTACTGCAACCGATTGCGCCGCCTCGCGAAATGTTTGTGGCTTCACGGCCCAAACGATATGCTGAGCTTGCTTGAGCGCACTGCCAGACTGCGCCAGCGCCGTGATGCCGAAATCTGCAAGCAACTTCTCACGCTGCGCGGCATATGGCTCCACGACGATGAGTTTCGCGGCAGGCATGCCCTGTCTCAGTAACCCGCCAATGATGGCGCTGGCCATGTTGCCACCACCGATGAAACCAATGGGGCTGGAAAAAAGAGTGGTGAACATGCCGACAGTGTAGCCAAAACGCTGCAACAAGCTGCGCCTGAATGGGCAGGCGTGGTCGAAGTAAGTTGGCTTTCATTCGCGTTAGCGAGTGGCCGGAGAGCCCATGAATTGCGCTAACCTACGTTGTATGAGCGTTATTATTTCTCTGGATCAAGGCACCACCAGTTCGCGCAGCATCGCGTTTGATCGCGCGGGCTCGCCGCTTGCAAGCTCAGCGCAGGAATTTCGTCAAATCTTCCCTCAGCCCGGCTGGGTGGAACACGATGCCAATGAAATCTGGGCTTCTCAACTAGCTACATTACAAAATTTAAGGCAAAAACTACTGGTAGCCGGCATAGAATCTGCACAATACGCTATTAATTCAATAGCAATTACCAACCAACGCGAAACCACCGTTCTTTGGGAACGCGCAACTGGCAAGCCCTTGGCCAATGCAATTGTTTGGCAAGATCGCCGCACTGCGCCAGCCTGCGACATCCTGCGCGAGTCAGGCAAAGCCACGCTCATTCAACGCAAAACTGGTCTCGTACTCGACGCCTACTTCTCTAGCACCAAGCTCGCATGGTTGCTCGACAACATTCCTGGTGCACGCAAGCGCGCTGAAAACGGTGAGCTGTGTTTTGGCACGATAGACAGCTGGCTCATTTACAAGCTCACTGGAGGCCACAATCGCGCTACTGCACACAAAGCTTTGCACGTCACGGATGCGAGCAACGCCTCGCGCACCTTGCTGCTCAACATTCATACTGGGCAATGGGATGATGAATTGCTCAAACTTTTCAACATCCCACGCGCTGTATTACCGCGCGTAATGCCTTCCAGCGGCATCGTAGGCGTCACCGATCCTGCGCTGCTCGGCGAAGAAATCCCCATCGCAGGCATTGCCGGCGATCAGCAAGCCGCCACCTTCGGCCAAGCATGTTTTGCGCCCGGCATGGCGAAAAACACCTATGGCACAGGCTGCTTCATGCTGATGAACACTGGCACTCGCCCCATACTGAGCCGCCATCGTTTGCTGTCCACAATTGCTTGGCAAGGGCCGAACGACCAAGAGCGAGACACCCTCCCCCGGATGGGGGAGGGATGGGGTGGGGGAGAGCGTCAAGCACGGCGTCAGCCTTCAAGGGCATATGCCCTTGAAGGCTCCGTCTTCATGGGCGGCGCAACGGTGCAATGGCTGCGCGATGGCTTAGGCTTCATTTCGAAAGCCTCCGAGGTTGAAAGCCTCGCAAACAGCGTGGCTGATACAGGTGATGTGTATCTCGTGCCAGCGTTTACTGGCTTGGGTACACCACATTGGGACGGCTATGCACGCGGCACACTGATCGGCATGACCCGTGGCACAGCTCGCGCGCATATTGCCCGCGCCGCTCTTGAATCCATCGCACTTCAAAGCGCCGATGTGTTCGCCACCATGTGCGCAGACAGCGGCATGGCACTGCGTGAATTGCGTGTCGATGGCGGTGCTTGCGCCAACAATTTGCTCATGCAAATGCAAGCTGATTTTCTTGGCGTTCCCGTCGTTCGCCCGAAAGTCACCGAGACCACTGCGCTCGGCGCAGCATATCTCGCCGGCTTGGCCACCGGCTTTTGGCAGGATGCCAATGAGATCAGCGCGCAATGGCAAATGGATCGTCGCTTTGAGCCACAAATGAAAGCCACTGAGCGCAAGGCAAAGCTTGCGCGTTGGCACGAAGCGGTGCAGAGATCCAAAGCATGGGCCAAGATGTGATTGACAATTCAAGCATGTTCACACGCCGTCATTTATTCACACAGCTCGCCCATCAGGAGAGCTTCGATGTAGCCGTCATCGGTGGCGGCGCAACGGGCCTCGGCGTGGCGCTCGATGCCGCAGCGCGTGGCTTCACAGTGGCACTGTTTGAAAGCCATGATTTTGCCAAAGGCACCAGCTCGCGCGCTACAAAACTCGTGCACGGTGGTGTGCGCTATCTTGCGCAAGGCAACATCGGCTTGGTGCGAGAAGCACTGCACGAGCGCACCACCTTGCTTGCCAATGCACCGCATTTGGCACAGCCGCTTCCTTTCGTGATGCCCAGCTATGCATGGTGGCAAGCGCCGTTTTATGGCATGGGCCTCAAGATGTATGACTTGCTCGCCGGCAAAGCGGGGCTGGGGCGCACAGAATTTTTGAGCCGCAAAGAAACACGCAAGCTCCTGCCCAATGTACGGGAAACCCATCTAAGCGGTGGTGTGAAGTATTGGGATGGTCAGTTTGACGATGCGCGCCTCGCCTTGGCTCTCGCGCAAACTGCAGCAGCGCGAGGCGCTTTACTCATCAACTATTGTGCGGCCACAGGCTTGCTCTACGAAGGTGGCAAAGTAGCTGGCCTCAATGTGCAAGACAAAGAGACCGGCAGGAGCTACGCCGTCAAAGCGCGCTGCGTGATTAATGCGGCTGGCGTCTGGGTCGATGAATTTCGCCAGATAGATGGCGAGCACTTAAAGCGCCCAGTTAAAGCGATGGTTGCGCCCAGCCAAGGCACGCATTTGGTGGTCGATCGTGAGTTCATGCCATCTGACCATGCGATCTTGATCCCTAAAACAGCAGACGGCCGTGTGCTCTTCATCGTGCCGTGGCTGGGCAAACTGATTTTAGGCACGACGGACTCCCCGCGCGACGATCTCGCGCGTGAACCCACAGCTTTCAAAGACGATACCGGCTTCATCCTCGGCGAGGCTGCAAAATACCTCACCCGCGCGCCCCAGCGCAGCGATGTGAAATCCATTTGGGTGGGCTTGCGGCCTTTGGTCAAACCACCCGATGAAGAGAGGGCTGGAAACGGCCCCTCCAGTAGCAGCACGAAGAAGCTCTCGCGCGAACACACCATCCTCGTGAGCAAATCCGGCCTCGTCACCGTCACCGGTGGCAAGTGGACGACCTATCGCGCCATGGCAGAAGACGTGCTCGATCATGCGTTTGAAGCCAAGCTGCTACCCGAACGCGCAGGCGCAGTCACTGTGAAACTCCCCCTTGCTGGATCACAAACGAGCGCGCACCGAATCAGTGATGCACCTGGTTTGCATCTGTATGGCAGCGCGGCAGCACAAGTGCAAAGCATGCCAGGCGCTGCAAATGAACTCTGCCCCGGCTTGTCCGAGGCCATGGTGCGCTATGCAGCGCGCTTTGAATACGCGCGCACCGTTGAAGACATGCTCGCTCGCCGCTCGCGTCTGCTCTTTTTAGATGCAAAACTGGCAGCGAGCCTGGCACCTCGCACCGCTGAGATTTTGCAAGAAGAAACAGGCGTCGATCCGCAGCTAGATGCTTTCCTCGTACTGGCCAAGCAATACGCCACTTTGCCAGAATAATTCACCAGGTTCAGCATGGATCACAAATGGCTCGAAGATTTCATCGCACTCTCGCGTGAGAAAAGTTTCAGCAAAGCCGCGGAACTGCGCCACATCACACAGCCGCAATTCTCGCGCCGCATACGCTCGCTAGAGATGTGGGCAGGCAGTGATTTGGTCAACCGCGCGAGCGTGCCGTTATCACTCACTGCCGCTGGCGAAGAGTTGCTCGCCATCTCTCGGCAAACCGTATCCAGCCTCACCGATTTGCGCGCACGCCTGCGCAGCGGGCAAGATCATGCGGGCTGGGTCACGCTTGCAACGGGGCGCACCTTGGCACGCACAGCCGTGCCCAATTGGTTCACGCAAACGCGCCAAGCGCTTGGCGACTATCGATTGCGCCTGCTCACTGGCTCGATTGCTGAAGGCGTGACGGCGCTTGAGCAAGGCGCTGCTGATTTTTTACTGTGCTACACGCACCCTCGCTTGCCTCTGGTGCTCGATGAGGCACATTTTGAGAGCAAAGCTTTTGGCAAAGATGAACTTGTGGCAGTCAGTAGCCCGCGCGCTGATGGCAGCGCTCTGCATCGATTGCCGGGCACAGCCAAGAAGCCTGTGAACACTTTGAGCTACACGCCCACGCTCGCACTCGCACAAGTCCTGCAAGATGGCTTAGCTCGCCATGCACAGCAAAGCAGACAAGCCCTGCATTTGCACACGATTTTTGAATCCGATTTTGCCGAAAGCCTGCACGAGCAAGCCAGAGAAGGCGCGGGTGTGGGCTGGCTCCCCTTAAGTTTGGTGCATGCGGATTTGCAGGCTGGCAAATTGGTGCGTGCCAACGCATCCACTCAGCCCATCCCGATTGAATTTCGGCTCTTCCGACAGCGACACACCAGCAATGCGCAAGCACGGCGCGTTTGGGATCACACCGCTTGATTCACATACGCTTATGCGCCTTACGCATACGCGCGGCTTGGCAACACCAAGATACTTCATTCATGCATGCGCTGATGCATGTTAAGGAGCATCTTCATGCCACGATCTTTTCCGCACACGCCCACTCGACGGGAATGGCTTCAACAAAGCAGCCTGTTGACTTTGGCAGGCCTTGCATCCACGGCTTCTGAGCTTGCATTTGCGCAAAGCTGGCCACAAGGCAAAACCATCGCCTTGCTCGTGGGCTACCCACCCGGTGGCAGCACCGACATGGTGGCGCGTGCAGTGGGCGATGCGTTGGGCAAACGCTTGGGCACCACAGTCATCATTGAAAACACTGCAGGTGCAGGCGGTACGATTGCCGCGCAAAAAGCTGTAAATGCTGCGCCCGATGGCTACACATTGCTGCTCGGCTCGGGCAGCGAAATCTCGATTGCGCGCCTTTTTAATTCTGCGGTGCGCTACAACGGCGAGACGGATCTCTCGCACATCGGTCTGATTGGCAGCACGCCCATGGTCTTACTCGCTACGCCCAAGCTGGGCATTAAAAGCTTGGATCAAGTGATCACTGCATCAAAGGCTGAGCCCAAGCGCTTTAGTTTTGCGTCGTCTGGTGTCGGTACGCCACTGCATATCAGCGGCGAGCTGCTCAACATGCTCTCTGGCAGCAATTTACGCCACGTACCCTACCGCGGTGCAGCGCAGCAGATGCAAGATTTGCTGGGCGGCAATATTGAATACAGCATGTCGGTGTTGTCATCCGCCATGCCGCATATTGAATCAGGCAAAGCAGTGGCGATTGCCGTGACAACGGCGCAGCGTTCACGCGCAGCGCCCCAAGTGCCTGCAATGAGCGAACATCCTCGCCTGAAAGCCTACGACATGAATGTATGGTTCGGGTTATTCGGCCCAGCAAAAATGCCAGCGCCTATGATCACGCGTTTGAACCAAGCTTTGAATGAATGTTTGCGCGATCCCGCCGTGTGGCAAAAGCTGCAGATGAGTGGCATCAGCAACGATGGCGGCAGCCCAGCACAATTAAGCAGTTTTATTCGCCAAGAGACCACGCGTGTGAAATCTGTGGTGATGCGCGCGGCCACTGGCTTGGCTTCTTAGTTTATTTTTTAAATTGTTTATTGAAGGACTCTTCATGCATTCGACCCTCACATCGACCCTTACATTGACTCAACGCCGCAATGTGTTGCGCTATGCTGGCGCAACAGCTGCCGCCACAGTTCTGGGCACAGCACATGCGCAAAGCTATCCAGGCAGCAAACCCATCACCATCGTCGTGGGCTACCCGCCAGGCGGCAGCACGGATTTCACAGCGCGCACCGTGGCCGCGGAGTTGGCTAAAAAGCTTGGCACGACGGTGATTGTGGACAACGTGGGCGGCGCAGGCGGTGCGCTCGGTGCGCAAAAAGTGGCCTCAGCTGCGCCCGATGGCTACACGCTCATCGTTGGCGCGAACAATGAAATGGCGATCAGCAAACTCGTCTCATCGAGCGTGCGCTACGACAGCCTGAGCAGCTTCACACCTGTGGGCTTGATCGCTTCTCAGCCTATGGTGCTCGTCGCCTCAGCGAAGATGAATGTGAAAACGGTGGATGAATTCATCAAGCTGGTGAAAGCCAATCCTGGCAAATACAGCTATGGCTCGTCGGGTGTTGGCACAGCGCTCAATCTTGCCGGCGAGATGGTCAAAGAAGCCTCTGGGACTTTCATGGTTCATATCCCGTACCGCGGTGTCGCGCCGCTGACCAATGATTTGATTGGCGGGCAACTTGATTTTGGCGTGTTTGTGCTTTCTAGTGGGCTGCCGCATATCAAGAGCGGGAAAGTCGTCGCGCTGGGCGTGACGGAAGGTCAGCGCTCCAAAGCTGCTCCTGATATTCCTGCGCTCTCTGAGCATCCGAAATTGAAGAACGTGAAGATTTCTAGCTGGTTTGGCCTATGGGGACCGGCGGGTATGCCCGCACCCATCACGCAGCGCTTGCAGCAAGCACTGCAAGAAGTGATGGCAACCGCAGATGTGCGCAGCAAACTCGAAGCAGCAGGCGCATCATTTTTCGCACCCCATCAATCCTTAGCGGATTATCAAAAAAGCGAAATAGCAAACTACAAGCGAGTTGTGGAATTCGCCAAGATCAAGGAATCTTGATGCCAGCTTCTTTCAAGCCGCATGCTGTGGAAGTGGCATGCCCAGATATTTCACGCTGGGAAAAAAGCAATTGTGGCGACGTGCCTTATGTGCACGAATGGTCTGCGCAAGACAGTAGCGCTGATGTGCTCCTCACATCGCTGGTGCATGGCAATGAATACACAGGCGCGATTGTTCTGAGTGACTTGCTAGATTTACTCAGCGCGCAAACATTGAATCTGCGTCGCGGTCGCTTAACCGCAGTATTTGCCAACGTAGAAGGCTTTGCACGTTTTGATGTGCAGCAGCCCGATGTCTCGCGCTTTGTGGATCAGGATTTCAACCGCGTCTGGAGTGCAAGCTTGCTGGCGGGCGAACAACACAGCAGCGAGCTGGCTCGCGCTCGCGAGATTCGCCCCTATGTAGAACGTGCCACGCATTTGCTGGATTTACATTCCATGCACGAGCCCTGCGAGCCGCTGCTGATGACCGGCATGCTGCCACGCAACGTGGCGTTTGCACAATCGCTGGGTGGTGTCGGCCAAATCGTGATGGATGCGGGACACAAAGATGGTGTGCGCATGCGCGATTTTTCAGGCTTTGGCAGCGAGAGTGGCAGCAAGATCGCATTGCTGCTTGAAGCTGGGCAGCATTGGCAGCAAGCATCAGTGGCAGCAGCGCGAGATGTGGTGATACGATTTTTGTTGCGCACTGAAGTGCTGAGCAAGCAAGATGTGATCACGGCTGGCCTGCAGAGCTGGTTAGCACGAGATCGCCCATCGCCTGCGCCAGTGCGCGTTACGCATGCCGTGGTCGCTCGCAGCATGCAGTTTGAATTCACACAAGCCTACACCGGCAATGAAGTCATCCAAACTGCCGGCACGGTGATTGCACATGACCAAGACCAAACGATCACCACACCCTACGACAATTGTGTGCTGGTGATGCCCTCCATTCGCCAACTGCGCCCCGGCGTTACAACCGTGCGTTTGGGGCAGCGCGTATCGCAATAACTCATTCCACTGACTCATGACGTGACTCATAAGTTTCGTGATGAACCTACATTGACTCAAGCATCATTCCATTGAAATCCTCCTAGGAGATAAACATGAGGCTCTCTCGCCGCACCTTGCTTCTCAGTTCAGCCAGTGTCAGCAGTGTCAGCAGCGTCAGCAGCATCAGCCTGCTTGGCTGCGCCAACCCAGCACCTTCACCTTCTCGCCCCAGCTTATCCGAGTTGGGCATTTATAGCGCTGGGCAAGGTAGCGCTTTTTTGCCTTATGCCCAAGGCGTTGCACAATATTTGAGTGGCCAAGGCTTGAAGACACAGGCATTGACTTCTGCGGGCTCTATTGAAAACATTCGCAAAATTGATGTTGAAAAGCAGCAACTCGCCACCGTATTCTTAGGAACAGCACACGAAGCCCTCACAGGCACGGGCGCTTGGACCCAAGGGCAGAAGTTCCCCAACTTGCGCGCACTGTTTCCGATGTACGAGACATCATTTCAAATTGCTGCGCTGCATCGTTCTGGCATTGACACGCTACAAAGTTTGCGCGGCAAAAAGGTTGGTGTGGGCCCAGCAGGCGGGCCAGCAGAGAGCTTCTTCAAAGGCTTACTTGAAGTCACGGGCATCAATGCGCAAATCATCAACGGCACGCCGGCTGCTTTGGCAACCGACTTGCTCTCTGGCCAGATCGATGCCTTGTGGCAAGGCGCTGCGCTGCCCATTCCTGCGCTCAAGCAAGTGACTGATAGCGCCGAGGCGAGCGTGTTTGGATTAACGGATGAAGCGCAAGCAGCCATGCTCAAGCGTTTTGCGTTTCTCAGCCCTGCATCGATTGCAGCCAACACCTATCGCGGTCAACCGCAAGCTGTGAAATCCGTGGCAGCGTGGAATTTTGTGATGGCACATGCAGAGTTTCCGGCAGGTGATGCTTACTGGATCACGCGCCAAGTGTTGTCCTTGGAAAATCCACTGCAAATTCATGCAAGCGCAGCACCTACGCGGATGCAAAACGCGCCGTTCAATCGCGTCGTGCTGTTTCACGCTGGCGCTCTGCGCTTTTACAAAGAAAAAGGCGTGCTTTAAGCGTGCAACTCAATCCTGCCTGCGCTTCTTGCGCGGCCGGCCCGAAAGCGCTTTGTCGAAAAGCCAGTTGGGCAGCAAGCGCAGCAACGTGGCGACGATGCCCATTTGCCATGGGATCACTCGATAGCTCACACCTTCAGTGATGGCTTTGAATGCGCGATCTGCAAATTCTTCCGGCTGCAGCAAAAAGGGCATGCTGTAGCTGTTGCTTGCCGTGAGCGGCGTGGCCACATAGCCAGGCGCAAGGGTGATAACTTTCACGCCGTCTTTGCCCGTCTCTGCACGCAGTTCGCCTCGCAAGCTTTCGCAATAGCTGATCACCGCGGCTTTGCTTGAGCAATACGCGCCATGCCCGGGCAAACCGCGAATGCCGGCCACGCTAGCGATACCCACCAAGCTACCGCTTTTTCTGTGCACCATCGGCGTGATAAACGGATGAAAGGTCGCGGCCAAACCAATGTTGTTGGTGGCAAAGGTTTGCGCCATCACATCAATATCTGCGCGAACGCTCGAATCCATGCCGATACTGATGCCCGCATTGGCAATCACCACATCAGGCACGCCTTGGCGCGCAATACAATCATTGCCAGCCTGCGCAATGCTATCTGTTTGTGCAACATCCGCACTATAAATACCATAGCATTCTGCGCTTATTTTGTGCCGGCTAACCCATGATTCCACTTCAGAAACACGGCGGGCAACCAAGGCCAAGCGGTATCCAGCTTGGTAAAAGCGCCAAGCCAGTGCTTGGCCAATGCCGCTGGAGGCGCCGGTGATAAAAACTAAGGGAGCAGTCATCCATCAAGCCTCTTTGTTCAACGCGGATCAGCGGGCGTTTTCGCTTCAAGGCGAACGCGCACTCGGCCATCAAGCTGCACGATACCGTCAATTTTGTTGTAGAGCATCGCATCGCCACTGAACTGATCCGCACCGCGCTGCATCGTTACTGGTTTGTGAGATTTGACTTCCTCGGTACGCAGAAAAGCATGTAGAAATTCGCCTTTGAATTCCATGCGCGGAAGCTCGCGGCCTTGAGCGTCGCGATCGGCTTCGCGCACGACCATAGCATTGCCGACCAACTGCACTTCCGAGCCATCCCCATTGCTGTAAGCACGATCACCTTGGCCTGTTGTGATGCGCTCGTTGCGTAACGAGGAGAATCGTGCGGCATCGATTTCTAAAATATCAGTGGCAGGAAAATGCCGCGCTTTTTTTCCCCACACTTCGCTCATGAGCAGACCTTGCGAGTCAAAGTTCTTCACAGAAAACTGCGTGAGAAAATAATCCGGCTCCAAGCGCTGCGCAGGTTGCGGTGCTGCAGCCGCAGCCACTGGCGTGTTGCGCGCAAGCCACCAGCTGCCCAAAGCCAACACGCCCATCAGAGCCATCGGCAGATACAAGGTAAGCGTGCCAATGAGTTTGCGCAGAGTCATCGTTGTTGCCATGCTCAAATGACCTTCGCGCGCATCAGATCATTAGAGTTGAGTGCGCCCACCAACAGGCCATTGGCATCGGTCACAAGCACACTGGTCACACGATGCTTTTCCATCAACTCTGCGGCCTCTACCGCGAGCGCATCGGGCGAGACAGCCAGGCTGCCTTTGTGCATGACCTCGCCTGCGGTGAGCTCGCGCAAATCTACGCCACGCTCAATCAAGCGCCGCAAATCACCATCGGTAAATATCCCCAACACATGCCCCTTGGCATCCACCACCGCCGATGCACCTAAACCTTTGTGGCTCATCTCACGCATCAGATCAGAGAATGTGGCTTGCGCTTGCACACGCGGCATA
Organism: Variovorax sp.; assembly: GCA_031378135.1. Lineage (GTDB taxonomy): Bacteria > Pseudomonadota > Gammaproteobacteria > Burkholderiales > Burkholderiaceae_C > JANMDU01. Next base: position 11,572 of record JANMFP010000263.1, read on the forward strand.
TCATTGCCCTTGCGCATCAAATCGCGCACATGCATGAGCAGCTTGCGCCCTAAGCTACCGCCCGGATGCGAGAGCGCGAAATCTTCGGCCTTGAAGCCGCGCGCATCGAGCAATGCCATGGCCAAAGCATCGCCCAAGGCCAGCTGTGCTGTGGTGCTAGCGGTAGGCGCTAAATTAAGCGGGCAAGCTTCTTTCGTGACCGAGCTATCCAGCACCACATCGGCATGCGCTGCGAGCGTGGATTGCAAACCGCCCGTCATCGCGATCAGCGGTGCGCCCATGCGCTTAATGAACGGCACAATCGCGGAAAGTTCGGCGGATTCGCCGGAATTGGAAATCGCCAAAATGGAATCAATGGCTTTGACCATGCCCAAATCGCCATGGCTGGCCTCAGCAGGGTGAACAAACATCGCCGCAGTACCCGTTGAGGCTAAAGTGGCAGCGATCTTGCGCCCGACATGGCCGCTCTTACCCATGCCCATCACCACGACACGGCCGCGTGTGCCTAAAATAGTCTCCACGGCTTGCGTAAACGCTTTTGCAGCTGATGCCTCCACAGCCAAGCGCGTGCGCAGCTCTGTCACAGCAGCGGCCTCGATATCAAGGGTTTCCAGCGCCAAATGAATAGCTTGCTGGGCTTGTGCGATGGTCATGCTCATGCGCAGATTTTAGGCTGATCACAGCCCATGCAAGTGATTGAATCGGCTAAACCATCAACGCAGAAGCATCTTGCGAGGTTAAGCGCTTCACATGCTCAATCAGCGCAGCATCGGTGTAAGGCTTGGTGAGGTACAAATCGACACCCGCTTCTTCAGCCAAGTTACGATGTTTATCGCTCGCGCGCGAGGTGATCATCACAATCGGCGTGCCCATAAACTGCGGCAGCTCGCGCAGACGCTTGGTGAGTTCCAAACCATTGAGGTTAGGCATTTCCAAATCGGTCAGCACAATGGCAGGTGTTTTGCTGCGCACGACTTCTAGCGCCAAGAAGCCATCCGCAGCGGTGACCACATCGTAGCCCGCGTCTTCGAGCAACTGCTCCATCGAGCGACGCACCGACAACGCATCATCGACCACGAGCACACGTGTACGCTGCACAGCCATGCGGCGGCGCAAGGCCAAAGATGCGCCCGCGCGGCGCACGCTTTGCGAGGCACGCTGTAGCGCCGCGACATCGAGCAAAAACATGGGCCGGCCATCATTGCGCAACGCGCCGCCCACCACGCCCGCGATTCGCCGCGCCAAGCGACCCACATCCTGCAAAATCAACTCTCTTGCATCCACCACAGCATCAACCACTAAAGCGACGATTTGCTGCTCGCCTTGGCACAGCACGGCCGGCTTATCTTCAAGCGATGCCAATAGCGATGAGGGCGTGGTCGCATCCTCGAAGCCAAGCCATACGCCCAGCGCGTAGACTGGATAGTCTTGCCCAAGGTGCCTCAGCACAGGCGTTGAATGATTTGATGCAATGATCTCCGCCTCATCAGCTGCGAGCGCCTTCACCACTTGATCGGAAGGCAACGCGACCTCCTCGTTTGCGCACTGCACAATCAATGCCTGAACAGCGCCGCTCGATACAGGCACGCGCACGATAAATTTTGAGCCGCCATATGGCGTGCTTTCAATACTCAAGCGGCCTTTGAGGCCAGAGACGCGATCATTGACCACATCCATCCCCACGCCACGGCCAGAGACTTCCGTGACGGCGCCTTTGGTTGAGAAACCGGGGCGAAGAATCAAGCGGCGCATGTCGTCTTCAGAAATTTGCGCACCGCTCTCGATCAAGCCATATTCCACCGCTTTGTCGTAGATGGTGGGCAAATCCAAGCCCTTGCCATCGTCTGCGCACACCAGCTCCACGTCTTGGCCCACGCGGCGAAAGCTGAGCGTGATCGTGCCCATCTCGCTCTTGCCCAGCATCCGGCGCTCATCAGGTGCCTCCAAGCCATGATCCACAGCATTGCGCAGCAAGTGCAGCAGTGGCTCGGTCAAGCGTGTCAGCACATCGGCATCAAGCGTCGTTCCCTCGCCAACGACGACGAGCTGCGCTTGCTTGCCAGTAGATGCAGCCGTTTGCGCCACATTGCGCTTCAATCGCGGCAAGATGCTCTTGACCGGCACGAGACGCGCTGCGAGCAAATCACGATGTTGCTCACGCTGTAGCTGATCTTCATCACGAATCAGTTGCTGTGCGATAGCCACCTGACTGCGTGCCTCGCGCGCCAGCTCCAATTCATCTTGCACCGCTTCAGTCACGAAACGAGACAGGGTGTAGAGTGCATCGTAACGATCCATCTCAAGTGGATCAAAATTCTCGCCAGCCTCTTTTTGACCACGCAATTGCACCACCTGCTTGTCCACCGTTTGCTCCAGCTCGCGCAAACGGCGCGCTAGCTCGGCATGGCTGACTTCAATGGCAGAGAGGCGATCATTGGCGGTGCGCACCAATTGGCCCACGCGCTGCGAAGCCACGATGGATTGCGTGGCGCGGCGCAGCACACGGCTCATGCGATCAACACCAACGCGCAGCATTTGCACATCAGCGGCTGGCGCATCACTTTGCACTGCGTTTTGTGATGCATTTTGACCCATATTTTGGCCATTAGCCGGCATACGATCTGCGCGGAACGCTATCACATTTGTAGCATTCGTTGTCGCGACTTGCCCACTGAGCGCGTCAGGTGCTTTGCCATCGGCATCGCCTTGGCGAATCCAATTACACCAATCAATCAAACGCTGCAAACATTCCACGCTGCCGCTTGGCTCGGCATCTTCGCCCTGCAAAAAACCGACCATTTGCTGCAGGATATCCACGGCTTGGCGCATATCTCGCACAGCAGCAGGATTGCTTTTCTCGCCTCTTTGAACCTCTTCGAGCGTCCACTCCATCACATCTTCAAGGCGGTGCGCCACACGGCCAATGCCGGGCAAACCAATGATATTGCCCGAGCCTTTGAAGGTATGGGCGATTCGCTGCGCCTCGATCAGGCGCGCTGGATCCGCTACGCCGGCATCCAACTCATCGAGGTAGCCCATCAAACGCTCGAGCTGTTCAGGTGCATCTTGCAGCATGGCAGAGAGCAAGCTGCCATCCACATCTTCGGTTTGCAAGCTCACATCGGCTGGCGTGGCATCTTCCACCACAGCCTCAGCCGCTGCCGCCTCTTCCGCCGCCAATGCAGGCGGCATGAGAAGCTGCTTGTGCAAGAGACTCAAAGCAGCATCATCGGTAGCCTGTGGGCAGGCCTTGAGATAATCGATGATGGCTTGCGCCGTGGCGGCTTGCGCAGGAGCTGCGAGATAAGCCAAGGCCGGCGTTGTCCAGCCTGCGAGCCATTGCAGGCTGCTCTTGTCGGGGGCCATCATTTGCAATTGCGTGAACTGCGACACCTGAGACAAGTAGCTGCCCCAGCCCACCAAGCTCACCAAGGCGCTGGCTTGCACCGAGCGATCAATGTAGCCCACGACGGGTTCTAACAGCGCTGCCGCATCGTTAGGCTTCGCCGCAGCGTCGATAGCAGCAAGTTGCGCCATCGGCACATCAAGAGCGAACTCTTCATGCAACAAAACCAGCAGATCGCCGATGTTCATGTTGTGGCTGCTTTAAAAATTAAGCCAACTTGAACTGACCCACAGCCGCCGTGAGTTGACGCGATGAATCTGCCAGGAACTGCGTTGAAGTGGTCTGCTCCGCGATAGCGGCAGATGTTTGCTCTGTACCGGCATTGATCTCCACCACAGATTTTTGCAAATCGGCAGCGAGTTTGGCTTGCTGTTCGGAGAACTGCGCAATCTGGCGCACCAAGCTCACAAGCTGCTGTGTGGTTTGCTGTGTTTGATTCATCTGTACACCTGCGCGCTGCGCGAGCTCAGACTGTCGCACCACATCGCCAATCAATCGGTTTACCGTGAACAGCGTCTCATTCGTCTCGGCCTGGATGTTGCCCACGAGCTGCGAGATGGTAGACGTCGCTTGGCGCGAGCTATCAGACAAGCGCTGCACCTCTTCAGCCACCACCGCAAAACCGCGGCCTGCTTCACCGGCTGTAGCCGCTTGCATGGATGCATTCAAGGCCAAAACGTGTGTGCGCTCCGAGATGGCATTGATCAGCTGCACAGCAGTGGAAATCTCTTGTGAACGCTCACCCAAACGTTTGAAGCGTTTTTCCATGTCAGAGATCGATTCGCGCAACTGATCCATGCCCTGCACCGTGCCCTGCACAGCAGCCAGCGCGTTTTGCGTTGCATCCGTGGCCACACCGGCAGCCTTGCTGGATTGTTCAGAGAGCTCAGCGACTTGCGCCAGCTGCGTGGTCGCTTGCGTCAAGTTGACAGACATGGATTGCAATGCCTCGCGCTCTGCGCGTGCTGTTTCTTCCACCATCACAGATTGCACCCGCACGGATTCGGAGGTCAGCGCCAATTGCTCAGCAATGCGCTGCACATCAATCAATGTGCGCCCCGTCTCATCGGAGAACTGGTTGATCGAAGACGCCACCGTGCCAATAATGTCTTCCGTGACAGGCGCGCGCGCCGTCAAATCTCGATTCGACAATTGGAACACCGCTTGCAGCAAATCAATCACAGAGTTGTTCAGCGTTTCGTTTTCTTTGGCTGCTTTTTCTAGCGAAGCGATACGGTCATCTAGCAAACCGTCGAAAGCACGACCCAAATCGCCAATCTCATCTTGCTCAGTGAGCTTGCTTCGCGCTGCCGTTTCGCCGCCCGCGACTTTTTGCACCGTATCCGACAAGGTTTGAATCGGCTGGAGGAAGCGCCGCAAGAACACGGACACCGCAAAACCAGCGACCGCCACCACAGCCAAACCAATCAGCAGAGCGCGCAAGAGCGACTGTGTGTTCAAGTTGTTGATCGGCTGATCAGCTTCTGCCACATCAATCTTAGCCACCAAGCCCCAGTTGAGCCCCTGCACTTTAAGGGGCCCGTATGCACCGTAGCTCTGAATGCCACGGTAATCGGTAAATTCGACAAAGCCTTCTTGCCCTGCCAGCGCGGGTTGCGTCGCAGCAGAATCAATCGCCACCAAACCAATCGAGCTTTCCTTTTTGAGCAAAGTCGAGCGCGCATTTGCAGACAGCTTCGCTCCCAGCAGATCCGCAAATGCCGTTTTGTTTTCGATCACATAGCGTGCATTGGTGCGCAAAAATTTGTCTTGCCCCACCAAGAACGTGTCACCTGTTTTGCCCAAGCCAATTTTTTCCCACGTGCGATTGGAGCTCATCGCCTCGGAGATTTTGTCAATCGGGAACTGCATAGCGATCACACCGATTTGGCGATCGCCATCAAAAATGGGGGTCGCAGCAAATGCGGCTTGGTCATCGTAAGACGGCAGATACGGCGCAAAGTCGGACAAAAACACTGTGTCGCGATTTGGCGATTGCTTGACTTTTTGGTAAGCCTCGGCCAACTTGCTGCCTGCGGCAATCCCTTTGGTGAGCGATGTGGCGAAATCCAATTCCTTAAACACGGTGTAGATCACGGTGTCTGTTTCGGTATCGATCAAGAAAATATCGTAGAACTCAGAGAGCTTTTGCGCGCGTTCAAAGCCGGGGTGAAATTGCACGTGGGCTTGAGCGTAGCCTGATGCGGCTTCGGGGCGCACCAAGCGCTCCTTCTGCCCCAACGGGTTGGGGTTGCGCACGATAAATTCAGATTGCAAGGCCAAGCCGTTGGGATCCAATGCTGCAACAAACTTCGCAAGATCAGGCGCTGCGCCCGCGTTACGTTTCACGAATTCTGGCGCGAATTGTTCTTGAGCGTATTTGGTAATTTCTGCGCTCGTGAGTGCTGCATCAACAGCTTTGTCTTTCGCAGCGCTTGCGAATGCGGGCTTGAAGCTGCGCATGGCATCCACTGTAGAGCGCTGCGATGCCAAGGTTTGCAAGGCTCGCACACGCGCTGTGATCTCATCGGAGACCTGCTGGCGCTTGGTGTCTC
>JANMFP010000269.1:0-1866 GCA_031378135.1 Variovorax sp.
AGCAAAATTCCGGTCAAGAAAGCACCGAATCTGGTGGAAGCCACGCAAGACACCGGCGCTTTTGTGCAGCTCTCAGGCGTGCTCAAACGCATTGCTTGCAAGCTCAGCAAAATCTGCAACGATCTGCGCCTTTTGTCTTCCGGCCCGCAAGCTGGTTTTGGCGATATCAAATTGCCAGCACGCCAAGCCGGCAGCTCCATCATGCCGGGCAAGGTGAACCCCGTGATTCCAGAGGTGATGAACCAAGTCGCCTTTGAAGTGATCGGCAACGACATGACGATCACCATGGCGAGTGAAGCCGGGCAATTGCAGCTCAATGCTTTTGAGCCCATCATGGGCTGGAGCCTCTTTAAAAGTATTTCACACCTGAGCCAAGCCTGCCTGACCTTGCAAGCCAATTGCGTGGCCGGTATTGAGCCCAATCTCGAGCTGCTCGCCAAACGGGTGCGCGAATCCGTGACCTTGGTGACGGCGCTTAACCCCATCATCGGTTACGAGAAAGCCGCCTTGATCGCCAAAACGGCCATTGCCACAGGCCAGCCGATTGACGAAGTGGCTGAATCGCTGGGCATCCTCACCAAAGCGCAGATGGAAGCCCTGCTCGTACCCGACAAGCTCACCCAGCCCTTGCGTTTGGCAGCTTAGCGCCGTGTTTTCCCGATGGTGAGAAACTTCTGGCACGTTTCTTGTAACTAAATTTTGTTGATATTGCGATGCATGAGGTCAAGATGAAATTGTCAAAGCACCTGCCCTTGGTGGCATGTTTGTTGTTGGGCTTGGGAGCCATTCCAGCTGCAACGGCGCAGAGCGGCCCCGTATTGGATCGCGTTAAATCCGGCGGGAAAATTGTGATCGCGCATCGCGAATCTTCCGTGCCATTTTCGTATCTTGATGGCAATAAGAAGCCTGTAGGTTACGCCATCGATCTCTGCATCCGTTTGGCTGAAACAGTTCGCAAAAAAATGGGGGCCAAAGGCGATGACGGCATCACACTCATGCTGGTCACGCCCGCCAACCGCATTCCCTCGATTGCTGAAGGCAAGGCGGACATGGAATGCGGCTCTACGACGAACAACAAAGAGCGCCGCGAAAAAGTAGCGTTCACCGTACCGCATTTCATCACCGGCGCGCGTATGCTGGTTAAGGCTGACAGCAAGGCAGAGCGTCTCGAAGATCTGAATGGTAAAACAGTCGTTTCTACCAAAGGCACCACACCGCTGAAAGCCGTTGATTCAGCCAACAGAGAGCGTTTGCTCGGGCTCAAAGTCTTGGAAGCCCCGGATCACGCCCGCGCTGTAGAAATGGTGGAAAAAGGCGAGGCTGACGCCTTTGTGATGGATGATGTGTTGCTGTATGGTTTGGCCGCCAACCGCCCCAATCCCAAGGCACTTAAAGTGGTTGGCAAATTCCTCACCACCGAGCCCTTGGCCATCATGCTGCCCAAAAACGATCCTGAGTTCAAAAAAATAGTGGATGACGAAATGAAGCGCATGATTCGCTCGCGCGAAATTTATGCGATCTACGACAAATGGTTTGCCAAGCCGATCCCACCGAACAACACTTCACTGGATTTACCTGTGAGCTACTTGCTGCGCGATTTCTGGAAATACCCCACAGATGTTGTGCCGTTTTAAGACCATGCAAGAAAAGCATCAGTTAAACCCCTATAAACCGACAACTCGCGGGATTACCCGCAGAGCTGATTTTTTACAATCGCGTTGTTTAAATTCTTGTTTTTTATTCCCTGTTTTGTTCCCGCTTTAATCTTTAGGAGAAATTGATGAAAAAGCAAATTTTGGCTCTGGCCGCAATCGCAGCTGTTTCTGGCGCATTCGCGCAAGCCCCAGCACCCTCCACCTTGGACAA
>JANMFP010000270.1:0-2344 GCA_031378135.1 Variovorax sp.
AAAAGATCAAATTTTTCAAGCTAAGGGACACAGCTACTCCACCACCGCGCTTGTGGGCGGCGATACGAAATTAGCTGCTGAGTTTGAAGGCGGCCACTTCGCTTGCCTTTACCTCAGCCCCAAAGACTATCACCGCATCCATATGCCTGTCGCCGGCACGCTGCGCCAAATGATCTATGTTCCCGGCGACTTGTTCAGCGTGAACCCCACCACAGCACGCGGCGTGCCCGGCTTGTTTGCCCGCAATGAGCGCGTCGTCTGCGTCTTTGACACCGCTCATGGCCCCTTCATCAACGTCCTTGTCGGCGCAACCATCGTCGGCAGCATGGCTACTGTCTGGCACGGCCAAGTTAACCCACCGCGCTTGCCTGATGTGACGACTTGGAATTACAAACCGGGACAGTTCAGCTACGCCCAAGGCGATGAAATGGGCCGTTTTCTTCTTGGCTCGACGGTGGTGATGCTCTGGCCTGAGCAGGCGATGAAATTCAACTCAGCGTGGCAGCCTGCCGGTGGGATACGCATGGGTGAATCTATGGCTGTTTTAGGCTGATTTTCCAAGCCTTTTAGTCAGTTCGCCGGCATAGAATATGCGCAGAGTGCTATAACTTTAATAGTGATTTTTTCGATCCTACAATCGCTTCGCGTTTCAAACCACCCGCTCGCCTGCCACGTGATGTGCCTGAAAAAGCCGAGGCCTTTCTTCGTGTGGCGCTCTTGCCCGCCAGCGCCGAGCTCCCATCATTTGTAGCGATGATTGCTTGGTCGGCCGCGCCCGACCTTTGAGCCGCTTCGTTTTTTCAGACCCATCACGTAGCGGGTAAAGATGTGTGATGTGTCGTTGCAGGCCATGAATTTCATAGTGTGCTCAACGTGCGAATGCCTACGCTTAGTTTCTTATGGAAACCTTAATAGCTCAACCAAAGCAGAACAGCCTATTTGAAATTCATGGTTCTCGAGATCTTTTTGAAGAGATTAAGCTAGCAATGGTTGACTACGATAGGGCACCGAACAGTAGGTTACTTCTATTCTTGTTGTTTTCGCTCAACCATCTCCCGGAGTGGATTGCCGGAGAAAGCTATGAAAGATTGAAGAAACGCCAAGACTCGGGAGAACATTTACAGCCCAATCAGAAATTCTGTTTGTCCCTTGGGAAGATGCAGGATTTCAACACCATTAGGAAACTCTGCAATCGTAGCAAGCATTACAAAATTCAGCGAGAAACTATCACGTCGGTAACAGAAGGCATGACCTGCGATAGTCCGTGCAACGACTCTTTGGATCAGGTCTACTATTGGATTGATGGCGTTGATTCACGGTCGATATTTCAGTCTGTCATGCATGAATATCATCATTGGTTTGCTAGCAATGAGTGACAGAGGTAGTAGAACGGCCTCGGCTTTTTCGGGCAGTCACGTGGCAGGCGAGCGGGTGGAGAGATACAAATCGACAGCCACTCAAGTGGATATCAGCTCAATCTCTTGCACCTGCTTGAAATGCGCATCCAAGGAATACAAAGGAAAGCCAACATGCATCACGCAGGCAGCAATCCACAGATCATTGGTGGGAATGGGTGAGCCGTCTTTGCGAAGCTGATCAAAAATCTTTGCGTAGCAGCGGGTGACGGCTTCGTCGATGGCGATCATGTGCACGTGCTGCGAGGCTAAAAATTCCTGGAGCAGCAGTTCGTTCGCAGCCGCCTTGCTTCCTTTGGCAAAGCCCGCTCTGAGCTCGCCCAACACGGGCGCTGGGAGCCAAATGTGATCGGCTTGCGAAATGCGTTTCACTGCGGCTGCTTTGCCAGCGAGAAACGCTGAATACGTGTTGGTGTCTAGGCACAGATTGCTTATTTCCACAGGTCGGCCTCAATCTGGTTGAAGCTTTCGGTGGCTGTGTTGAACTCACGCAAATCTTTGCTGCTCCAGCGGCCAGCAAACGCTGCTAAATCGTTACGCTGCCCTGGCTTAGCTACGGCGCTGCTTTGTTGCAAGCCAGCGGCGATGTATTGCTGCACCAGCTTATTCACGCTAGTGGTGCGCTTTTTCGCTTCGCGCTTGAGCGCAGCGCCTAGGTTGTCGTTTAAATCGCGGATGATGAGTGCAGTCATGGTCGGTACCTCGCTATGCATTGATAGCATGATATCACTAACCACTCACGAAAGCAAGACAGCGTGCCAACAACCTTAACCCGCTGCGTGATGGGCCTGAAAAAACGAAGCCTTTCGCTGGTCGGGCGCGGCCAACCATCTCATCATCGCTACAAAAAGTGGCAGCTCGCAGCTTGCGGCACAGAGCGCCCCACGAAGAAAGGCCTCGGCTTTTTCGGGTACATCACGTGGCAGGCG
>JANMFP010000014.1:0-1851 GCA_031378135.1 Variovorax sp.
GTGCGGATCATGATTTTGAGCTGGGACAGCACGCGAGAGCATTCTTCCGCGCTCGCACAGGCGACGCTCAATGCGCCAACGCGCTCGCCATACAAGCTGAAGCTTTTGGAGAAGCTGGTGGAGACGAAGAAATTGAGGCCAGCGGCGACAAATTTGCCGATCACTGCGCCATCTTCCGCGATACCGTAGCCAAAGCCTTGGTAGGCCATGTCTAAGAATGGCGTGAGGTTGCGTGATTTCACAACGGCGATCACTTGATCCCAATCAGCGGCGGAGATGTCATAACCCGTGGGGTTGTGGCAGCAAGCGTGCAGGATAACGATGGTGCCGGGCTCAGCAGCGTTGAGTGCGGCGAGCATGCCTTCAAAATTCACGCCTCTTTTTGCAGCGTCGTAATACGGATAGCTTTCAACCACGAAGCCCGCTTGAATGAACAAAGCGCGGTGGTTTTCCCAGCTTGGATCAGAGATCAATACCTTGGCGTTAGGCGACACTTTCTTCAAAAAGTCCGCACCAATTTTGAGGCCACCCGTGCCGCCGATGCCTTGCACCGTGGCCACGCGGCCAGATTTGACGATCTCAGATTCCGCACCAAACACGAGGCCCTTGACAGCGCTGTCGTAAGCCGCAATGCCGTCAATGGGCAAGTAGCCGCGTGCTTTGGGCGCGGCAGCCATTTGGCGTTCGGCTTCTTGCACGCATTTCAGGAGAGGCAGCTTGCCGTTGTCGTCGTAATACACGCCTACGCCGAGATTAACTTTTGCAGGATTCGTGTCGGCATTGAATTGCTCGTTCAAACCCAAAATCGGGTCGCGCGGGGCCATTTCGACGGCGGAGAAGAGTGACGCGGTGGGAGACATGAAATTCCTTTTTCGGGTAATCTGTTGGGTTGCCTGATATTTTATCGCTGCACCGCAGCAATCTTTCGTCAGGTCATGCCAGAAGTCTTTGACGTTATGCCAGTCATGCGCTGAATTTAAGGATTTTTATATATAATTTATATATATTCATTGAGGTGTCTTATGCAAGCAACCAGCGATAACTTATTGGTCAAATTCCGTGCGAAAGACACCGCTTTCGGCGTGACACGCCATACCGTCAAAGCTTTGGCTTCCGAGCTTGATGTGTCTGAGACACAAGTGATTCATATGGCGCTCTCCAAATTTGCAGGTGATGTGTTGCCCGCGTATGCGCCTGACGATGGCCCACTGAGTGCCAAGCAAATCGCTGCGCTGCGTCAAGATGCGGCTGCACGCTTGCCTACGGGCAAGCTGGTCTCCAAGCAAGTCCTGTTTGCATGAATACGAATAACGCATGGCCGAGCCCCGCGCCGGGAGATATCGTATGGTGCTTGTTTCCCGAAATTCCCGATGCTGAACCCGGCCCCAAGCCCCGCCCAGCTTTAGTGATGGGCATTGAGGAGCGTGCAGATGGCGTGATTGTTAGCGTGGTGTACGGAACTTCGCAGCGTGTGAACCGCTTGAATACGGGTGAAGTGGCCATCACTCAGGCAAAGCATGCCGCTGCCTACACATTAGCTGGCCTGGCACATGACACGAAATTTGATTTCAAAGTGATGATCGAACTGCCTTGGACGGAGCGTTATTTCAAGTCACTGCCACGCGCCCTTCATGGCAACACGCCAAAGATGGGTACGCTGCATGCCACTGTGATGCGATCTGTGGAGACGGCTTATCGTGCAGCAATGTCTAGATAAGAATAGGCTCAATGAGCCTCATGTACTTTTTATTAATGTGAACAAATATGCCAGAAGTCTTAGAAGTTATTCCTGAAACGAAACAAGGCGAGTTTGTGAGCTATCCGGGCTCGCCGTTTGAGTTGTTTCAGCCG